>NZ_JBIWGC010000009.1:0-278629 GCF_044763335.1 Streptomyces sp. NPDC096105 | reverse complement strand
CATGCTGGTGGTGGTGGGCGGGGCGGGGGGGGCCGCTGTGGCCGGCCCCCCCGGCCGCCGGTCCTTTTCCCGGGGGGGGGGGGCGGCGCCGGGGGGGGGGGGGGCGCGCCCCCCGCGGGCGGGGGCGGGGCGCCCGGGCCCCCGCCGGGCGCGCCGCCCCCCCCCCCCACGGCCGGCGTCCCTCCGTCAGAGGGCGAGACCGGTGAGGACCATCACCCGCTCGTAGGTGTAGTCCTCCATCGCGAACCGCACGCCCTCACGGCCCACACCGGACTGCTTGGCGCCGCCGTACGGCATCTGGTCGGCGCGGTAGGAGGGCACGTCACCGACGACCACGCCCCCGACCTCCAGCGCGCGGTGGGCGCGGAAGGCCGTCTGCAGGTCGTGGGTGAACACACCTGCCTGGAGGCCGTACTTGGAGTCGTTGACGGCGGCGAACGCCTCCTCCTCGCCGTTCACCTTCCGCACCGTCAGCACCGGCCCGAAGACCTCCTCGCAGGAGAGCGTCACGTCGGCCGGCACGTCGGTGAGCACGGTCGGCGCGTACGCGGCGCCGTCGCGCTTGCCGCCGGTGAGGAGGGTGGCGCCGGACTCGACGGCCTCCTGCACCCACGCCTCGACGCGCTGGGCGGCGTCCTCGCTGATCAGCGGGCCGACGTCGGTGGCGTCGTCGCTCGGGTCACCGGTGACCTGGGCCTCCACGGCGGCGACGATGCGCGGCAGCAGCCGGTCGTACACCGAGGCGTCGGCGATGACGCGCTGGACGGAGATGCAGGACTGGCCGCCCTGGTAGTTGGAGAAGGTGGCGATGCGGTTCGCGGCCCGATCCAGGTCCTCGTCGCTCGCGAAGTCGGCGAGGACGACGGCCGCGCCGTTGCCGCCCAGCTCCAGGGTGCAGTGCTTGCGCGGCACCGAGTCCATGATCGCGTAGCCGACCTTCTCGGAGCCGGTGAAGGAGATGACCGGCAGCCGCTCGTCCTGGACCAGGGCGGGCATGCGGTCGTTGGGCACCGGCAGGACGCTCCAGGAACCGGCGGGCAGCCCGGTCTCGGCCAGCAGCTCGCCGAGGATCAGTGCGGACAGCGGGGTGGCCGGCGCCGGCTTCAGCACGATGGGCGCGCCGGCGGCGATCGCCGGGGCCACCTTGTGGGCGCACAGGTTCAGCGGGAAGTTGAACGGCGCGATGCCGAGGACGACGCCCTTCGGGAAACGGCGGGTGAGGGCGAGCCGGCCCTGGCCGCCCGCGTCGGTGTCGAGCCGCTGGGCCTCGCCGCCGTTGAAGCGGCGTGCCTCCTCGGAGGCGAAGCGGAACACGGACACGGCCCGGCCGACCTCGCCGCGGGCCCACTTCATCGGCTTGCCGTTCTCGGCGGAGATCAGCTCGGCGATCTCCTCGGTGCGCTCGGCCAGCCGGCGGCTGACGTGGTCCAGGGCGGCGGCCCGGACGTGGGCGGGGGTGGCGGCGAACTCGTCCCGCACGGCGTACGCGGCGGCCACGGCCTCCTCGACCTGGGCGTCGGTCGGCACGCTCACGGCGCCGACGACCCGGCCGTCCCAGGGGGAGGTGACGTCGAAGGCGGTCTCGCCGGTGGCCTGGCGGCCGGCGAGCCAGAAGGCGTGGGTGGAAGTCATACGGGGTCCCGGCCCTTCCGCGGAGGAGGTGTACGTGGGTTGCTGGGCTCCACGGTAGGTGCGGCGCGACGGCCCGGCGTTTGTCCTGCGCGGAGTACTGCCCCGGAATTCCGTGCCACTTTGGCAGCACGGGCGGGGGCCGGGCACCAGGGTCTGTCCGGCGGACCGGGCCGGAGGGCGCCGGCAGCGCCTCGCCGGGCAGGCGAGCGGGGCCCGGTGCGTCCGGCCGCGAGCCGGAGAGAGCACTCGACGCGATGAGGGTCCCCTGCCGGAGCGAAGCCGGGAGCGGGGGCGGCGGCCGACGACGCCGCGTCCTCGGCGGGACCCGCCGCACAGGCCCCGCGGCTCAGGCGGTGTCCGCGGCCGTCGCCTTCAGCGCGAGCCACAGCTCCATGCGGACGTCCGGGTCGTCCAGGGAGCGGCCGAGGATCTCCTCGACGCGGCGCATGCGGTAGCGCAGGGTGTGGCGGTGGACGCCGAGGTCGGCGGCGGCCGCGTCCCACTGGCCGTGCCGGGAGAGCCAGGCGCGCAGGGAGGCGACGAGGTCGCCGCGGCCGGTCGCGTCGTGGTCGCGCAGCGCCCGCAGCAGCCCGTCGGCGAACGCCTTCACCGCGTCGTCGGCGAGCAGCGGCAGCACGGAGCCGGCGGCCATCTGCTCGTGCTCCACCAGCACCCTGCCCCGTCGCCGGGCCACGGACAGCGCCTGCTCCGCCTGCTTGTAGGCGGCGGACGCGGCGATCGGGCCGGCCGGTGCGGACAGGCCGGCGACCAGGTCGTCGTCGTTCGTCTTGCGGGCCGCCTCCCGCGCGGCGGCGTGGTCGCAGCAGGCGCCGACGACGGTGCCGCCGTCGGCGGCCAGCACGATCAGCCGGTCCCCCTCCGGCACCACGAGGACCGCCTCGCCGGAGCGGGCGGCGGCGGACTCGGCGGCCTCGGCGAGCGCCCCGAGGGCGTCGGCGCCCGCGTCGCCCTGCGCGCGGGCGGCGGGGGCGGCGCCGGTCTCGGCGACGATGATCCGGAACGGCGCGTCGAGCAGGCCGCCGTACAGGTCCCCGGCGACCGCACGGGCGTGGTCCGGCTCCCCGGCGAGCAGCATGCGCAGCACGGCCGCGCCGATGCGCTGTTCGGCCGCGTGCAGGGAGCGGGAGCGTTCGGTGGTGAGGGTGAGCAGCGCGACGGCGGAGTGCACGGCGTAGCGCTCGGCGGTGCCGGGGGCGGACGCGGTGCCGACGGCGAGCGCGGCGCGGGGGCGGCGTCCGGTGCCGAGGGAGTGCAGCTCGACCCGGTCCTCGTTCTCCGGTCCCGCGACCACCGACGAGGCGGGTGCGGGCCGTTCGCGCAGCCGCGTGACCTCCGCGGTCAGCCGGGCGGCGCGCCGGCCCGCCCAGTCCGGCGCCGCGGCGACGACCGCGCCGGAGGCGTCGTACAGGGCGGCCCACCCGTCGACCTGGGCGGCGAGCGCCGCGAGCAGGCCCTCGGGGCCGTCCGTGAGGGTGTGCCGGGTGAGTTCCCGCTGGGCGGCGAAGCCGGCGGTGACCGCGCGGTACTGGTCGGCGGCGATCGCGGCGGACACGGCCTTGCTGATGGCGAGGAACGGGGTGCGGCGCGGCACCTCCAGCAGCGGCAGCCCTTCTTCCTTCGCGGCCTCGACCAGCGCCTCGGGGATGTCGTCGTAGTGGACGCCGACGGCGAAACCGAGTCCGACCACGCCCGCGCCGACCAGCCGCTTCACGTAGCGGCGCATCGCGTCCCGGTCCTCCGCGTCGAGTTTCAGCGCGGTGATCAGGAGCAGCTCGCCGCCCTCCATGTACGGCACCGGGTCGGCGAGCTCGCTGGCGTGCGCCCAGCGGACGGGCGCGCCGAGGCGGTCCTCCCCCGCGCGCACGGTCAGTTTGAGCGCGGAGTGGTGGACGAGCGAGGCGAGCGTCGGGGGCATCGGGGCGGTGAGCCTTCGGGTCGGCGATCGGGTGTGCAAGAACGGTGATCATTTGGCCGTCTCGTATGAACGACTTGTGTCGATTCTGCCTCACCGTACGACCCCCGGCGGCCGGGACCGCTCACTCCCGCAGGTCCACCAGCAGCGGAGGCGCGTGCTCCCCCTTGACGTTCGTCAGCGACAGCACCGCGTGCCCCGCGGGCACCGCGTGCGCCAGCTCGGACGCCGACCAGCGCTCGCGTTCGACCTGGCGCACGGTGACCGCCCGCGCGGTGGGCGCCTTGCCGGTGATCGCCCGCCGCAGCGCGTGCACCGCCTTGCCCATCGGGCTGTCGGCGATGATCTGCCGGTCGGTGACGTCCCGCGCCTCGGTCCACTCCTTGCCCCACACCTCGGCGAAATCCTGCCCGTCCCACGGGGTCACGCCGGACAGCGCCATGCGGCAGCCGGTCGCCCCGAGCAGCGGGCCGCGCAGCGGACGGGGCACGTCGTCCAGGGTGCGCAGGGTGAGCAGCACGCCGGCGTTGGCCGACCGCAGCCGCTGGATGCCGCGCACGGACTCGGGGGTGATCACGCCGGTGGCGTCGTCCAGCACCAGGCAGGCGAACAGGGAGCGGTCCTCGCGGACCGTGACGCTCGCCGTGAACTGGGCGAGGACCAGCCGCGCCAGCATCCGCGAGGCGTCGGCGTGGCCCCGCTCGGGCAGGTCCACGCGCACCCGGACGGGGTGGTCGAGCGCCTTGAGGGAGAACGGCCGGGACTGCCCCGAGGTGTCGAAGAAGCCGGAGAAGGCGGGCCGGTCCAGCAGCGCCACCCGGTCGGCGAGGATCCCGGCCACGTCACCGGGGTGGCCCATCTGCCGTTCGCGGGCGTCGAGTTCGCGCAGCAGCGACTCCCGGCCCGCGTCCTGGAGGCCCTGGCGCAGGGCGGCCAGGGGGCCGGGGGCGCCGTCGAGCAGCTGCCGCAGCTCCGGCACCGAGGGGAAGCGGCCGTGCACCGCGCGGAACGGCCCGAGGAGCTGGGCGAGGACGGTGGTGGAGCGACGGGTGTCGCTGCCCGGATGCGGGTCCGCGAGGTCGCCGACCAGCGCCTCGGCGAGCACGGCCGCCGCCTCGTCGGGGTCGGTGGTGCCGCCGTACAGGTCGAGATCGTGGACGGAGTCGGGGCTGCCGATGCGGACGACGACGTCGTAGGCGTCGGACGGGCCGAGGCCCGCGCCGGCCGCGCCGACCACCACCACGGCGGTCCGTCCGGCGAGCGCCTGGAGGCACAGCGACTCGGCGACCGGCCGGACCACACCGCCGGTCTTGCCGGAGCCGGCCGGTCCGACCGCGAGCATCGAGGTCCCCAGCAGTTCCGGGCCGAGGGCGAGTCCGGCGCCGCGGTAGGCGTAGGGGTTGCGCGGGTCGTCGGCGGTGGTGCCGAGCCGCACCTGGCCGGTGAGCAGGTCGTGGCGGGCCTGCCGGACGGACAGGTCGCGGGCGCCGGACGGGTGCGGGCAGGCGGCGGCGCCGTCCTTCAGCACGGCCCCGGTGAAGGTGGCGAGGCTGTGCCGGCCGGTGCGCACGCCCTGCCAGGCGCGGGCGATGCGGGCGTGGTCGACGTCCCGCATCAGCCCGGCCCGGGCGTCGGAGGCGAGCCGCTCGGCGGCGTCGACGGCCCCGGCGGCGCGCAGCGCGGGCCAGGCGGCCGGGTCCTCCTCCGGGGCGGGCGGAGGCTCGTCCCGTCCGCCGGTGCGGCGCCAGGCGGGCGGGCCGTAGCGGCGCCAGATCTCGCCCCAGCGGCCGAGCCGGCCCACGCCGACCATGATGATCCCGGCGATGAGCGCGTAGTAGGCGTAGACGACCACGACGGCGGCGAAGCTGTGCGGCTCGGCCCAGGAGTCGGGGATCATCGCGTACAGCGGCAGCAGCCACCAGCCGCCGAGGTAGCCGTTCCACAGCAGCGACCAGATCAGCCAGCCGACGAGGAACGCGATCAGCGCGCCGCTGAACAGCTGGCGGCCGGGGACGGTCTCCGGCTCCTCCTCGGGGCGGGGCCGGTGGCCGAACCGCCAGATGCCGGGAGGCGTCTCGGGGCGCGCGGTGCGCAGCCACGCGAGGAACGCGGAGCCGTCCGGGGGCGGCGGCACGCCCGGCGCGTGCGCGGGGCGCGGTGGCGCCGCCGGTACCTGAGGTGGTCCCGCCGGGCGCGGCACGGGGCCGGCCTGCGTGCCCCGCGCGTCCTGGGTACCCTCGCTGTCCATCGCCCCTGCCCCCTGAGCAGCCGCCTCGTCCGCCTACAGACACGCCAATCTAACGCCCCGACAGGCGCCGTCCACCGATGGCACGGCCGGGGTCCGGGTTCGGCCGGATCGTCCCGCCGCGCCGCGTCGGCACGGCCGGTCCCCGGCGGGTATGTCCATCACGGACAACCCGGACCGCCGGACAACGCCCACATGGAGCATGCCCAGCCTTCTCCCCCCGCCCTAGCCTGCGGGAAAAGAAGCCACGAGCGTCCGTCACACCCCCCAGGAGCCCCGCATGACCGCACTTCCGCAGGAGCGCCGCGTCGTCACCGCCATCCCCGGCCCGAAGTCGCGGGAGCTGCAGGCCCGCCGTACCGCCGCGGTCGCGCAGGGCGTGGGCTCCGTGCTGCCCGTGTTCACCACGCGGGCCGGCGGCGGCATCATCGAGGACGTCGACGGCAACCGTCTGATCGACTTCGGCTCAGGCATCGCCGTGACCTCCGTCGGCGCGTCCGCCGAGGCCGTCGTCCGCCGCGCCTCCGCCCAGCTGGCCGACTTCACCCACACCTGTTTCATGGTGACGCCGTACGAGGGCTACGTGGCCGTGGCCGAGGCGCTCGCCGAGCTGACGCCGGGCGACCACGCGAAGAAGTCCGCGCTGTTCAACAGCGGCGCCGAGGCCGTCGAGAACGCCGTGAAGATCGCCCGCGCGTACACGAAGCGGCAGGCGGTCGTCGTCTTCGACCACGGCTACCACGGCCGCACCAACCTCACCATGGCGCTGACCGCGAAGAACATGCCGTACAAGCACGGCTTCGGTCCGTTCGCGCCCGAGGTGTACCGCGTGCCGGTCGCCTACGGCTACCGCTGGCCGACCGGCCCGGAGAACGCGGGCCCGGAGGCCGCCGCCCAGGCCATCGACCAGATGTCCAAGCAGGTCGGCGCGGAGAACATCGCGGCGATCATCATCGAGCCGGTGCTCGGCGAGGGCGGCTTCATCGAGCCCGCCAAGGGCTTCCTGCCGGCGATCAGCGCGTTCGCGAAGGACAACGGCATCGTCTTCGTCGCCGACGAGATCCAGTCGGGCTTCTGCCGCACCGGCCAGTGGTTCGCCTGCGAGGACGAGGGCATCGTCCCGGACCTGATCACCACGGCCAAGGGCATCGCGGGTGGTCTGCCGCTGGCCGCGGTCACCGGCCGCGCGGAAATCATGGACGCCGCGCACTCCGGCGGCCTGGGCGGCACCTACGGCGGGAACCCGGTGGCCTGCGCGGGTGCGCTCGGCGCCATCGAGACGATGAAGGAACTGGACCTCAACGCCAGGGCGAAGCGCATCGAGGAGGTCATGAAGGGCCGCCTGACCGCCATGGCGGAGAAGTTCGACGTCATCGGCGACGTCCGGGGCCGCGGCGCGATGATCGCCGTCGAGCTGGTCAAGGACCGCGCCACCAAGGAGCCGGCCCCGGAGACGACGGCCGCGCTGGCGAAGGCCTGCCACCAGGAGGGCCTGCTGGTCCTGACCTGTGGCACCTACGGCAACGTGCTGCGCTTCCTGCCGCCGCTGGTCATCGGCGAGGACCTGCTGAACGAGGGCCTCGACATCATCGAGCAGGCCCTCGCCCGCGTCTGATCCGGCATCGGGGCAGGTGGACCGCCCGGCCCCCTGCCCCCGTCGTCCGGATCCGGACGGCGGCAGAGCGTGTGAAGAACGTGTGCGGGGTGGATGACAGGATGCCGTGGGCCCTGTCGCCGGGCCACCCCCTGCCGTAGGTTTCTCCCCGGATGAGAGATACACCCCCGCCCACAGGGGACTGTGGGCGGCTCAGGCCGGGGCCTCCCCAGCTTCGACCTGGTCGTGCCTCGCGCACACAGCCGGGGCCCGCGGGCCCCGGGTCTCCTCACGATCGGACGGTCGCCCGCCCCAGACCCCCCGGGGCGCGCGGCGTTCCGATCCGGACGGCCGTCCGGGCACCGGACACGGCAAGCCGTTCCCCGGAGGGCCGGCGCACACCCCCCCTTTGCGCCGGCCCTCCGGTGCGCCCGCACCCTCCCGCCTGCGAAGCTGTCCCGCATGCTGCTGCTGGTCGTGCCGCTCCTCCTCTTCCTGCTGATCACCTGGCAGGTCCTCGCCGACGGTCCGCTCCTCGACCTGGACGAGCGCCTGAGCGACGCGCTGGTACGTCCCGACCGGGCCTCCGAACTCCTCGCCGACCTCGGCGACGTCGAGGTCGCCGTGCCCGTCCTGGCGCTCGCGCTGGCCGTGACGGCGTGGCGGCTGCGCGCCACAGGTATGGACCGCTGGTGGCTCCCGCCCGCCGCCGGGGCGGCGGCCATGATCCTGGTCCCCGTCCTGGTCGCCCCGCTGAAGGCCTGGACCGACCGCCCCGGCACCCCCGCCGTCCCCCCGGCGACCGGCTACTACCCCTCCGGCCACACCGCCACGGCGATGGTCGCGTACGGCGCGGCGACCCTGCTGCTCCTCCCGCTGCTCGGGTCGCCGGCCGTCCGGCGAGGACTGGTCGCACTGTGCGGCGTCCTGGTCCTGGGCGCCTCGTACGGGCTGGTGCGCCGGGGGTACCACTGGCCGCTGGACGTGGTGGGGAGCTGGTGCCTGTCGATGATCCTCCTCCATGCCCTGTCCGTGGTCGCCGCGCGATACGGTCAGGTAGCACGACAGCACGAGGAGTAGCCGGTCGCGGGGCCACCGGGACCAGGGGAGGGCGTCATGACGGACGAGCACGAGCAGGTGACGGTCACCTTCGAGAACCGCGACTACGCTCTCACTCGGTCACCCGGGGAAGTGATCCTCCCCCAGTACGGCCGCAAAATCCACCACGATCCCGGGTGCGGGCACCTCACCGACGGCCACCGGCTCCCCCGCTTCCCTGACCCCGGCCGGTTGCTGTGGCGTCGGCTGATCGACTCCGCGCCGTCCCACGACCTCGACGGCCGTGCCGACTTCGCCCGGTCCGTCAACCTGCTCGGCGGAAACGGTCAGCCGCTCGTCAGCGTCTGCAGTTGCGTCCTGCGCCCCATCTCACCGCGCCAGGCCGCCACCATGCGCCCCTGGCCCTTGGACGAGGCGGTCGCGGCCTTCGACCGTGACGGCCGCACCGGGGAACTGGACGCCATGAAGGCCGCGGCGCGGCAGGTGAACGAGGAGTTCCCCTGGGAGGACTGGCCCACCCTGCCGCTGGAGCGCTACGCCCTGGGCCAGGGCGACAGCGCCCGCACCCGCCCCTACTGCTACCTCCTTGAGTTCGGCACCAAGGCGTTGGGCACCATCGCGGGCGGCTCCTCGGCCAAGCACCTCATCTACCGGCGCAGCCGGGACGGTTCCTGGTGGCATGATGCGCGCTACGCCGACGAGCAGGAGGCCTGGCGGGAAGTGCGGGCGGGGATCATCGCCGCGGTGACCGCCGCACGTGAGGGCCGGATCGCCGACATCGACACCATCGACGCGATCCGCTCGGGACCCTCCCTGGTCGCCAAAACCCTGCGGGTCTACGCGCCGGACGTCTCGCTGCCGGTGTACGGCAACGACGTCGTCCGCCACTTCCTGCAACGGCTGACGGGGGAACCTGCGCCCAAACTGGAGCGGTTCGCCATGCTGGCGCGGCTCAAGGAGGTCATCGACGCCGACGAACGCTTCCGCGGCTGGTCGTACGACCTGGTCGTGCTCTTCCTGTACTGGTGGTCCGATCCGTTCCGGACCCAGCAGATCGTGAAGGTCGCCCCGGGCGGGGACGGCTCGGTGTGGGGCGAGTGCCGTGCGGGCGGTTATGTCGCAGTCGGCTGGGACGACGTGGCGGACCTGCGGTCGTACGCGGACAAGGACGAGTTCCAGGCAGCCTTCAGCTCCGCGTACGCGGAGAAGTACCACGGCAACCGGTCCAGGATTGCGAGCAAGGCCGACGAGTTGTGGAAGCTGCTGAGTCTGCGGCCGGGTGACCTCGTCGTCGCGAACAGGGGCACCAGCGAGGTTCTGGGCGTGGGCCGGATCGCCGGGGACGGCTACGTGTGGCGTGAGGACCGTGCGGAGTTCCGGCACACCGTGCAGGTGGAGTGGGAGGAGAGCCACGCGGGACGACTGGAGGAACCGGAGCGGTCGTGGGCGACCGTCACCGTCAAGGATGTGCCCGCCTCCCTGTGGAACAGGATCCGGCGCGCGAAATCCGCGCCGCTGGCCCTCGAGGACGATCAGGTGCCGGACCCTGCCGACACCGCTCCCGCCCAGCCCCTCGACGGTGCGCTGTCCACCCTCGCGGACGCGCTCGACCGGCGGGGTCAGGCGGTGCTGTACGGCCCTCCGGGCACCGGCAAGACGTACACCGCTCTGCGCTTCGCGGTGCGCTGGCTTGGGGAACTGTCGGCCGACCTGCCGGACGTGGACCCCTATGCCGAACCGGGCACCGCGCCGTTCAGGCGGACGCTCGACGCCCTGACGGAGTCCGGACGACTGACCACGGTCACCTTCCACCCGAGCTACGGCTACGAGGACTTCGTCGAAGGCTTCCGCCCGGTGAGGGGCGGTACGGGCAGGGACGGTCTCGTCCTGAACCTGGTCGACGGGGTCTTCAAGCGAGTGTGCCAGGCAGCGGCAGCCGACCCCGGGCATCCCTACCTGGTGATCGTCGACGAACTCAACCGCGGGAACCTGCCGAAGATCTTCGGTGAACTGATCACGCTGTTGGAGAAGGACAAACGCGGCCACCGGGTGCTGCTGCCGCTCAGCCAGGAGCACTTCTCCGTGCCGGAGAACCTGTGTCTCGTCGGCACCATGAACACCGCCGACCGCTCCATCCGGATGCTGGACGCGGCCGTGCGCCGTCGCTTCGCCTTCCTGGAGCAACTGCCCGACTCCGGTGCTCTGCAGGGCTGTCACGTGGAACAGCTCCATCTGGCCGACCTGCTCGACGGACTGAATCAACGGGTGCGCACCCACCTCGACCGCGAGAAGCAGATCGGACAGGCGTTCTTCCTCCCGAACGGCGCCCCGGTCGACTCGGTGTCCGCTCTGGCGGCGATCGTCCGCGACGAAATCCTGCCGCTGCTCCAGGAGTACGCATTCGACGACTACTCCCTGCTTGCGTCCTTCCTCGGTGAAGGGCTGGTCGACCTCGTGGCGCATACGGTGCGGGAGCTCAGTGACGAGGGACTGGTCAAAGCCCTCTACAACGAGTTCCAGGTCATGGACGGAGCGGCGGAGTAGACCGGTGCGAACGTTGGAGCTGCGCGAACACCAGACGCGGATCGTGTCGGGAATGCGCCTCGGACCGGCCGACCGCGCGCGGTGCGAGAACGATCAGCTCTCGGCCCGGGTGCACATCCGGGAACTGGCGGGCGAGCGTCTGGAGGTGACCGCGGGCGCCTGCGTGGGGGTTCTGCGGCTGGACGCCTTGGAGATCCGGATCCGGCCCAAGTACCTGGGCACGGAGCTGGACGTCCTGCGCATGCTGGAATACGCGGCCGGCCGGGACGGCATGCTGGACGCGTCACGCACCGTCCTCGGCGGCGCTCCCCACCTGCGCGATCTGGTGGCACTGTTGGTGACCGAGGAGTGCGAGCGCATCCTGGCCCACGGGGTACGCCGGGACTACGTCACGGTCGAGGACGACCTCCCGGCCGTCCGGGGCCGTCTCCTCGTCGACCGGCAACTGCTGCGCCACCACGGCAGGATGGACCGGCTGGCCTGCCGTTTCGACGAGCACGACGCCGACATCGTGGACAACCGGCTGTGCGCCGCGGCGGTCGACCTTGTCGCACGCACCGCCGACTCGTCCACCGTGCGTGCCCGGGCACGCCGCGCCGCCACCCGGTTCGCGCAGATGGCCCCCACGCCCCTGGGCGATTTCCGCACCGCGTGGGAGAGCCTCGGCCACCACCGGCACAACGCGCACTACCGGAGTGCCCACCACTGGGCGGCCCTGCTGCTCTCCGGAGGCGGCATCGACGGTCTCTTCGCCGCCGGCCCCCTCGCCTCGCGGGCCCTGCTCATCGACATGAACGCCCTGTTCGAGGCATTCGGCGTCCGGGTGCTGCGGGAGGCGGCCGCAGGCACCGGATGGGTGGTGCGCGAGCAGTCACGGCACCGGGGAGTCCTGTTCGACGAGCGGTCCGGGCGTTCCTACGGAGAGGTGCGCCCGGACCTCCTGCTGTCGGGAACCGTCGACGGGGTGTCACTGCGGCTGCCCGTGGACCTCAAGTACAAGCTGTACGACGACAGGAAGCTCGCCTCGTCGGATCTCTACCAGGCCGCTCTTTACGCACACGCTCTGGCTCGGCGGCCGTCGGGCGACCCGCCGACCTGCGTGCTGATCCACCCCGGCAATGCCTCGACGGCACGGCAGAGTGTCGCCGTCCGGCGGTTCGACGGCGCAGTGTCGGCCCGGGTGCGGTCCGTCTCGCTGCATCTGCCCACGCTGCTCGGCACCCCGGAAGGCACCGAGCAGCGTGAGCTTCTGCGGAAGGTGTGGCACGCGGTGGCCGGGTGACGGTCAGCCGAAGTAGCCGTCGAACGTCCGCTGGAACTCCCAGCCGCCGAAGCGGTCCCAGTTGATCGACCAGGTCATCAGGCCGCGCAGGGCCGGCCAGGTGCCGTGGGGGGTGTAGGAGCCGCAGTCGGTGCCTTTCGTCAGGCAGTCGAGGGTCTTGACGACCTCGGCCGGGGACACGTGGCCGTTGCCCGCGTGGACGGTGGCCGGCATGCCGATGGCGACCTGGTCGGGGCGCAGCGGCGGGAAGACGTTGTTCGCGTCGCCGGCGACCGGGAAGCCGGTGAGCAGCATGTCGGTCATGGCGATGTGGAAGTCGGCGCCGCCCATGGAGTGGTACCGGCCGTCCAGGCCCATGATCGGGCCGGAGTTGTAGTCCTGGACGTGCAGCAGGGTGAGGTCGTCGCGCAGGGCGTGGATGACCGGGAGGTAGGCGCCCGCGCGCGGGTCCTGCCCGCCCCAGGGGCCGCTGCCGTAGAACTGGTGGCCGAGCTGGACGAAGAAGGTCTCCGGGGCCATGGTCAGGACGAAGTCGTCGCCGTAGCGGGCCTTGAGGGTCCTCAGGGCCGAGATCAGGTTGACGATCACCGGGGTCCTCGGGTTCCTGAAGTCGGTGTCGCCGGTGTCCAGGGAGAGGGAGTGACCCTCGAAGTCGATGTCCAGGCCGTCGAGTCCGTACTCGTCGATGATCTTCGAGACGGAGGAGACGAAGGTGTCGCGGGCGGCGGTCGTCGTCAGCCGGACCTGGCCGTTCTGGCCGCCGATGGAGATCAGCACCTTCTTGCCCGCCGCCTGCTTGGCCTTGACCGCCGCCTTGAACTCGGCGTCGCTCTCCACACCCGGGCACTCCGCCGCCGGGCAGCGCTCGAAGCGGATGTCGCCGGAGGTGACGGAGGTGGGCTCGCCGAAGGCCAGGTCGATGACGTCCCAGCTGTCGGGCACGTCGGCGAGGCGGGTGTATCCGGAGCCGTTGGCGAAGCTCGCGTGGAGGTAGCCGACCAGGGCGTGGTCCGGGAGGCCGGAGTCGCCGCCGCCGGAGTCGGGCGTGGTGGTCGTCGCGGTGACGGTCGCCGAACGGGCCGACTCCCCCGCGTCGTTGAGGGCGGCGACCTGGAAGGCGTACGCCGTCGAGGGCGACAGGCCGGTGACGGTCGTGGAGGTGCCGGTGACGGTGCGGACCTTGGCCCCGTCGCGGTAGACGGCGTAGGAGGTGGCGCCCGCGGCCGGTGACCAGGACAGGGAGACGCTGGTGGCGGTCGCTCCGGACGCCGTGAGGCCGGTGGGCGGGGCGGGCGGCCGGCCGGTCTCGCCGCCGGGACCGGTGAGGGTGATGTCGTCGGCGTGGTAGGCGCCGGTGCCGTACCAGCCGTGGGTGTAGATCGTGACCCGGGTGGTGGAGGGGCCGGTGCGGAAGGTGGTCGTGAGCTTCTGCCAGTCGGGGGCGGACTGGGTCCAGGCGGAGACGTCGGTGGTGCCGGTGCCGCTCGCGCCGAGGTGGACGTAGGCGCCGCGGACGTAGCCGGAGAGGGTGTACGAGGAGTCGGGCTTCACCGTGACGGTCTGGGCGCAGCGGGCGTTGTCCGACCCGGCCGGGGTGGCCTTCAGCGCGGAGGCGCCGCTGCGGACGGGTGAGGTGACGGTGGTGCCGGCCGGGCAGGACCAGCCGTCGAGGCCGGTCTCGAAGCCGCCGTTGCGGGCGAGGTCGGCGTCGGCCGCGCGGGCGGCCGGCGTCAGGGCGGTGACGCCGGCCGCGGCGAGCGCGGTGGCGGTGAGCAGGGCGGCGAGGGGGCGGCGGGCGTGGGGTCTGGCGCGGTCCACGAGGGCCTCCGGGCAGGGGGGAGTTGGAGGGGTGGAGCGCGCTCAATTTGGTCCAGACCAATCCCCCTGTCAAGCCCCCGCGCAGGCCCCGCTCGTGCCCGGCGCGGCCCGCCCGCCGCTCAGCTGTCGAAGCCCAGCCCCAGCCGGTCCATCGTCCGCAGCCACAGGTTGCGCCGCCCCTGACGGGCGTCCGCCCTGGCCAGCGACCACTTGGTGAGGGCGATGCCGGTCCAGGCGAACGGCTCCGGCGGGAACGGCAGCGGCTTGCTGCGCACCATCTCCAGCTCCGTGCGCTCGGTCCGCTCCCCCGCCAGCAGGTCCAGCATCACCTCCGCCCCGAACCGCGTCGCGCCGACACCGAGCCCGGTGTAGCCCGCCGCGTACGCGACCCGGCCCGCGTGGGCGGTGCCGAAGAACGCCGAGAAGCGGGAGCAGGTGTCGATCGCGCCGCCCCAGGCGTGGGTGAAGCGCACCCCCTCGAGCTGCGGGAAACAGGTGAAGAAGTGACCCGCGAGCTTGGCGTACGTCTCCGGCCGGTCGTCGTGCTCGGCGCGCACCCGGCCGCCGTACGGGTAGACCGCGTCGTAGCCGCCCCACAGGATCCGGTTGTCGCGGGAGAGCCGGAAGTAGTGGAACTGGTTGGCGCTGTCACCGAGTCCCTGGCGGTTCCTCCAGCCGAGGGAGGCGAGCTGCTCGTCGCTGAGCGGCTCGGTCATCAGGGCGTAGTCGTAGACCGGGACGGTGTAGGGGCGGACCCGGCGCACCAGGCTGGGGAAGACGTTGGTGCCGAGCGCGACCCGGTGGGCGCGGATCGCGCCGTACGGGGTGCGGACGGACATGCCGGCGCCGTACTGCCGGAGGGTGAGGGCGGGGGTGTGCTCGTACACGCGCACCCCGAGGTCGAGGCAGGCGCGCTTGAGGCCCCAGGCCAGGCGGGCCGGGTCGAGCAGGGCGACGCCCCGGCGGTCGTGGAGCCCGGCCACGAAGGTGGGCGAGTCGACCTGCTCGCGGACCGCGTCGGCGTCCAGGAACTCGATGCCGTCGGCGAGGCCACGGGCGCTGATCTCGTCGTACCAGGCGCGCAGTTCCTCCGCCTGGTACGGCTCGGTGGCGACGTCGATCTCGCCGGTGCGCTCGAAGTCGCAGTCGATGGAGTGGCGGGCGACCGTCTCCTCGATGGCGTCGAGGTTGCGGGCGCCCAGCCGCTCCAGGGTGTGGATCTCGTCGGGCCAGCGGGCGAGCCCGTTGGCCAGTCCGTGGGTGAGGGAGGCGGCGCAGAACCCGCCGTTGCGGCCGGAGGCGGCCCAGCCCACCTCGCGGCCCTCCACCAGCACCACGTCCCGTGAGGGGTCGCGCTCCTTGGCGATCAACGCGGTCCACAGTCCGCTGTAGCCGCCGCCCACGACCAGCAGGTCGCAGGTGACGCGGCCGGTCAGGGCCGGCTCGGGGCCGGGGCGGCCGGGGTCGTCCAGCCAGTAGGAGACCGGCCGGGCCTCGGAGAGGGACTGCGTCCAACGGCTCATGGCGCTCGAGGCCATGATCTCAACTCCCTACTGCGGACTGTGGTGCCCGGTCGCTATGCCTTCTGCCGTCGGCGGCGGTTGCCGACCGCCATGGAGACCAGCACCAGCAGCACGGCGACCACGAACATGGCCGTGCCGATGACGTTGATCTGGACGGGCGTGCCGCGCTGCGCGGAGCCCCAGACGAACATCGGGAAGGTGACGGTCGAACCGGCGTTGAAGTTGGTGATGATGAAGTCGTCGAAGGACAGGGCGAAGGCGAGCAGCGCGCCCGCCGCGATGCCGGGGGCGGCGATCGGCAGGGTGACCCGCAGGAACGTCTGCACCGGGCCGGCGTAGAGGTCCTGCGCGGCCTGTTCCAGGCGTGGGTCCATCGACATCACGCGCGCCTTCACGGCGACCACGACGAAACTGAGGCAGAACATGATGTGGGCGATCAGGATCGTCCAGAAGCCCAGCTCCGCCCCCATGTTGAGGAACAGGGTGAGCAGCGAGGCCGCCATCACCACCTCGGGCATCGCCATCGGCAGGAAGATCAGCGAGTTGACCGCGCCGCGGGCGCGGAAGCGGTAGCGCACGAGCGCGAACGCGATCATCGTGCCGAGCAGCGTGGCGCCGAGCGTGGCCCAGAAGGCGATCTGCAGACTGAGGCCGAGCGACTCGCACAGCCCCGAGACCCCGCACGGGTCCCGCCACGCGTCGGTGGAGAACTCCTGCCACTGGTAGTTGAAGCGCCCCTTCGGCCGGTTGAGGGAGAACACCGTGACGACGACGTTCGGCAGCAGGAGGTAGGCGAGCGTCAGCAGGCCCGCGATGACGACCAGGTTGCGCCTGAACCACTTGACGAAGGCCATTTAAACCAGATCCTCCGTGCCGGACTTGCGGATGTGGACCGTGACCACGGCGAGGACCGCGGCCATCAGGATGAACGAGAGCGCCGCGGCCGTCGGGTAGTCCAGGATCCGCAGGAACTGCGACTGGATGACGTTGCCGGCCATCCGGGTGTCGGTGGAGCCGAGCAGGTCCGCGTTGATGTAGTCGCCGGACGCCGGGATGAAGGTCAGCAGCGTGCCGGAGACCACGCCCGGCATCGACAGCGGGAAGGTGACCTTGCGGAAGGTGGTCGACGGCTTGGCGTACAGGTCGCCGGCGGCCTCGTGCAGCCGGGGGTCGATCCGCTCCAGCGAGGTGTACAGCGGAAGGATCATGAACGGCAGGAAGTTGTACGTCAGACCGCACACCACCGCGAGCGGGGTGGCGAGCACGCGGTCGCCGGCGGTCCAGCCGAGGAACGCCGTGACGTCCAGGACGTGCAGCGCGTCGAGGGCGCCGACCACCGGGCCGCCGTCGGCGAGGATCGTCTTCCAGGCGAGGGTGCGGATCAGGAAGCTGGTGAAGAACGGCGCGATCACCAGGATCATGATCAGGTTGCGCCAGCGGCCCGCCCGGAAGGCGATCAGGTACGCCAGCGGGTAGCCGAGCAGCAGGCACAGCACGGTCGCGGAGGCCGCGTAGAGCACCGAGCGGACGAACTGCGGCCAGTACTCGGACAGCGCGTCCCAGTAGGTGGCGAAGTGCCAGGTGACCTCGTAGCCCTCCTCCAGGGAGCCCGTCTGCACGGACGTGGAGGCCTGGTAGATCACCGGCAGCGCGAAGAACACGACGAGCCAGAGCAGACCGGGCAGCAGGAGCAGGTACGGTGTCCGGCGCCCGCGTTTGCGCGGCGGTTCCTTCTCGGGGGCGACGGGCGCCGGCATCGGCGGCGCCTCGGTGACCGTGGCCATCAGGCGACCTCTTCCCCGACCGTCTCGACGCCCGCGTCGATGTCCTGGGCGGCGTCCAGGCCGAAGGTGTGCGCCGGGTTCCAGTGCAGGACGACCTCGGCGCCGGGCACGAGCCGCGGGTCCCGGTCGACGTTCTGCACGTAGACCTCGAAGTCGGGGCAGACCGGGCTGTCGACGACGAACTGCGTGGAGACGCCGATGAAGCTGGACTCGGTGATCCGGCCGGTGATCCGGTTGCGGCCCTCGGGTATCCCGCCGGCGTCGTCGGCGTGCGTGAGGGAGATCTTCTCCGGGCGCACCCCGGCGAGGATCCTGCCGCCCGTGGTGGTGAGCGCGCTGGTGCGGGCCCGGTGCAGCACCAGCTTGCCGCCGCCCGCCTTGAGCACGATGTCGTCGCCGGACGTGGCGTCCACCTCGGCCTCGATGAAGTTCGACGTGCCGAGGAAGTTGGCGACGAAGGTGGTGCGCGGGTTCTCGTACAGGTCGGCGGGGGTGCCGAGCTGCTCGACCCGGCCGGCGTTCATCACCGCGACGCAGTCGGCCATGGTCATGGCCTCCTCCTGGTCGTGGGTGACGTGCACGAAGGTGATGCCGACCTCGGTCTGGATGCGCTTGAGCTCCAGCTGCATCTGGCGGCGCAGCTTCAGGTCGAGGGCGCCGAGCGGCTCGTCGAGGAGCAGCACCCTGGGGTGGTTGATCAGCGCGCGGGCGACCGCGACGCGCTGCTGCTGGCCGCCGGAGAGCTGGTGCGGCTTCTTGCGCGCCTGCTCGCCGAGCTGGACCAGCTCCAGCATCTCCTCGACCTGCTTCTTCACGCTCTTGATGCCGCGCCGGCGCAGGCCGAAGGCGACGTTCTCGTAGATGTCGAGGTGCGGGAAGAGGGCGTAGGACTGGAAGACCGTGTTCACCGGCCGCTTGTACGGCGGCAGCGCGGTGACGTCCTGGTCGCCGAGGCGGACGGTGCCCGCGGTGGGCTCCTCCAGGCCGGCGATCATGCGCAGGGTGGTGGTCTTGCCGCAGCCGGACGCGCCGAGCAGGGCGAAGAAGGAGCCCTCCGGGACGGTCAGGTCGAGCGGGTGCACGGCCGTGAAGTCGCCGTAGGTCTTGCTGATCCCGGTGAGGCGGACGTCACCGCCGCCGGCCGTGGTGGTCTCTTCGGTGGTCTTCATCTCGTCACGCCCCCGTGAGCTTCGCGAACTTGCCCTCGAACGCCGTCTCTTCCTCGGAGCTCAGCGAGCGGAAGGCACGGGACTTGGCCTGCATGGCGCTGTCGGGGAGGATCAGCGGGTTGTTCGCCGCGTCCTCGTCGAGCTTCGCGAGCTCCTCCTTCACCCCGTCGACCGGACAGACGAAGTTGATGTAGGCGGCGAGCCGGGCGGCCGGCCGCGGCTCGAAGTAGTAGTCGATCAGGCGCTCGGCGTTCGTCTTGTGCCGGGCCTTGCCGGGGATCAGCATGTTGTCGCTGGAGAGCATGTAACCGCTGTCCGGGATGACGAAGCCGATGTCCGGGTTGTCCGCCTGGAGCTGGACGACGTCACCGGCCCACGCGACGCACGCGGCGAGGTCGCCCTTGGTGAGGTCCGAGGTGTAGTCGTTGCCGGTGAAGCGGCGGATCTGCCCCTTGTCGACGGCCTTCTGCAGCCGGGCGAGGGCCGCGTCGTAGTCGTCGGCGCTGAAGGACCGCGGGTCCTTGTCCATGTCCAGCAGCGCCATGCCCATGGTGTCGCGCATCTCGGTGAGCAGCCCGACCCGGCCCTTGAGCTTCGGGTTGTCCAGCAGGTCGGAGAGGGTCTTCACCTCGACGCCGTCGAGCGCCTTCTTGTTGTACGCGATGACGGTCGCGATGCCCTGCCAGGGGTACGAGTAGGCGCGGCCCGGGTCCCAGTCGGGGTTCCGGTACGACGGGGCCAGGTTGGCGAAGGCGTGCGGGAGGTTCGACGCGTCGAGCTTCTGCACCCAGCCGAGGCGGATCAGGCGGGCGGCCAGCCAGTCGGTGAGGACGATGATGTCGCGGCCGGTGTCCTGGCCCGCGGCGAGCTGCGGCTTGATCTTGCCGAAGAACTCGGTGTTGTCGTTGATGTCCTCGGTGTACGTGACCTTGATGCCGGTGCGCTTCGTGAACGCCTCCAGCGTGGGGTGCCTGCGCCCGCTGTCGTCGGTGTCCATGTACTCGGTCCAGTTGGAGAAGGTCACGGTCCTCTCCTTCGCCGAGTGGTCCTCCGCGGGGACGCCGCCCCCGGTGTTTCCCGCCGGGGGGATGCCGCAGGCGCTCAGCGCGCCCAGGCCGCCGGCCGCGAGCGCGCCGCCCGCCGAGGCGCGCAGCAGGGAACGGCGGGTGAGGGCAGCCCTGCCGTTGCGGAGACTGCGCCGTATCGCGGCCTGCTGGACCGGCGAGAGGCGGTCGGGCTCGTACTGCTCCATGCGCGTGGTGCCCTTTCGGGAAGTGGCCGCGGGTCGGGCGGCCTGGCTGCTATCGGTCCCCGAAGACGGTGCGGTGCCAGTCCTTGCGGACCACCGCCGTGTTGTCGAACATGACGTGCTTGATCTGGGTGTACTCCTCGAAGGAGTACGCGGACATGTCCTTGCCGAAGCCGGACGCCCGGTAGCCGCCGTGCGGCATCTCGCTGACGATCGGGATGTGGTCGTTGATCCACACGCATCCCGCCTTGATCTCGCGGGTGGCCCGGCCCGTGCGGTACACGTCACGGCTCCAGGCGGAGGCGGCGAGCCCGTACGGGGTGTCGTTGGCGAGCGCGATGCCCTCGTCGTCGGTGTCGAAGGACAGGACGACCAGCACCGGACCGAAGATCTCCGACTGCACGGCCTCGCTGTCCTGCGCGGCGTCGGCGATCAGCGTGGGGCGATAGTACGCGCCGCCGGCCAGCTCGCCCAGGGGTGTCTCCCCGCCGGTCACCACGCGCGCGTAGGCACGCGCGCGGTCGACGAAGCCGGCCACCCGGTCGCGCTGGGCGTGGGAGACCAGCGGGCCGAGGTCGGTGCCGGGGGCGAAGGGGTCGCCCAGCCGGACGGTCTCCATCAGCGCGGCGGTGCGCTCCACGAAGGCGTCGTACAGCGGGCGCTGCACGTACGCGCGCGTGGCGGCGGTGCAGTCCTGGCCGGTGTTGATGAGCGCGCCCGCGACGGCGCCGTGGACGGCCGCGTCGAGGTCGGCGTCGTCGAAGACCACGAAGGGCGCCTTGCCGCCCAGCTCCAGGTGGAGGCGCTTGACGGTGGCGGTGGCGATCTCGGCGACCCGCTTGCCGACGGCGGTGGAGCCGGTGAAGGAGGTCATGGCCACGTCGGGGTGGCCGACCAGGCGCTCGCCGGCCTCCTTGCCGGTGCCGGTGACGATGTTGACGACGCCGTCCGGGATGCCGGCGTCGGTCGCGGCCTGCGCGAAGAGCAGCGAGGTCAGCGGGGTGAGCTCGGCGGGCTTCAGGACGACGGTGTTGCCCGCGGCGATCGCCGGGAGGATCTTCCACGCGGCCATCTGCAGCGGGTAGTTCCAGGGGGCGATGGATCCCACGACGCCGATGGGCTCGCGGCGGACGTAGGAGGTGTGGTCGCCCGAGTACTCGCCGGCCGACCGGCCCGCGAGGTGGCGGGCGGCGCCGGCGAAGAAGGCGATGTTGTCGATCGTGCCCGGCACGTCGAACTCACGGCTCAGCTTCAGCGGCTTGCCGCACTGCAGCGACTCGGCGCGGGCGAAGTCCTCCGCCCGCTCGGCGACCACGGCGGCGAACCGGTGCAGGGCGTCGGAGCGCTCGCCGGGGGTGGCGCCGGCCCAGCCGGGGAACGCCTCCCGGGCGGCGGCGACGGCCGCGTCGACGTCGTCGGGCCCGGCGAGGCCGTAGGTGTACACCTGCGCGCCGGTGGCCGGGTCGACCACGGAGTGGGTCCGTCCCGAGGTGCCCTCGGCGAGACGGCCGGCGATGAACTGCGCGCCGTCCGCGAACCGTTCACGGGCCGGGAATCGTTCCTGCGTGGTGCTGCCGGGGTTGTGCATGTCGCTCTCCTCCGTGTCCCCGAGGGGGGCGGCGTGGCTCCAGCTCGATGTGAGTGCCGATCCTGACAGAGCAGAGGCACTCCAACAAGTGATTCCGTTGTTGCCATTTGGTTACGCGACGGAATCTGTCGACCAGGTGTCGAGCGGCAACGGAAAAGGCAGGACGGAGTGTCAGTGGCGCCTGTGAGACTGCTCTGGCACAGATCGACATCGGGGGGTGATGGCCTTGGGCGGAACCGTACGAGCGGTGGCTTCCAGGGAGGCGCTGATCGAGGCGGTGCGGGCCGGGGAGCGGGTGAAGTACCTGCACTTCTGGGGGCACCGGCCGCTGCCCGACGGCCGCATCGGGGCGAGTTGCCTGAGCCAGTGGTGGCCGGCGCCGTTCACCGTCGACGGCGTGGAGTACGCGACCGCCGAGCACTGGATGATGGCGGCCAAGGCACGCCTCTTCGGCGACGCCGAGGGCGAGCGGCGCGTGCTGGCCGCCGCACATCCCTCCCAGGCGAAGAAGGCGGGCCGCCTGGTCCGCGGCTTCGACGAGGAGACCTGGCGGCGGGAGCGGTTCGGGATCGTGGTGGAGGGCAGCATGCACAAGTTCGCGGCTCATGAGGGGCTGCGGTCTTTCCTGCTGGGCACGGGCGAGCGGATTCTGGTCGAGGCCAGCCCCGTTGATCGTGTGTGGGGCATAGGCCTCGCGGCCGGCGACGAGGCGACCCACGACCCGACCCGCTGGCGCGGCCCCAACCTGCTGGGCTTCGCGCTGATGGAGGCACGCAGGCGGCTGAGGGAGGCGGCGTGGGCCGCGGGGGGAGCGGAGGCCGCGGAGCAGGGGCGGCGGGTCCGTCGCCCCTCCGTGCGCACCGGCGCCGGCGGCAGCCCAAGGGGGTGGGGGCCCCGGTGCCGGCCGCGGGCGGCGCCCTGGTGAGCGCGGCGGCCACGCACCGGGGGCGCCCCGCCCTTCCGACGGTGCGTCCCGGGTCGCCTCCCGACGGGCCGCGTCCGGTGCCGGCCGCGTCGGCGCCGCAGGCGCGAGCCCCGGCCGTCGGGCCGTCGGGCCGTCGGGCTCAGGTGACCAGGACGACGACACCCAGGATGAGAGCCAGCGCGCTGCCGACGGCTCCGCAGATGATGCCCGCCAGGGCCTGCCCCGCGTTCGTGGCCTCGCCGCGGCTCGCCTTGCCGCGGCCGATCGCGCCGAAGATCACCGCAAGGACGCCCAGCGCGATGGCCACCGGCCAGAAGCAGAACCCGGCCGCCGCGATGATCCCGAGGACCAGGGAGGAGACGCCCATGCCGTTGCTCGGCAGGGGCGGCATCCCGGTCCAGCCGGGGTGTCCTTGGGCGGGCGCACCGGCGTACCCCGCGTGCGGATAGCCGTAGGGGAGCTGCCCCGGCCCTTCCGGACCGATGGGCGGCGGCGGGACGGCCGCGCCGGCCGCCGGGGACGCGAACGGGTCGGCGGCCTGCGGCACGGGCGCGGCCGCTGCCGCTGCCGCTGCCGAAGGACCTGTCCACGGACTCCCGTAAGGCCCGGGTGTGGACGCGGGCGCGGGCGGGGCCGGGTTCGAGGCCGTCGGGAAGGACGTCACCGTCTCCTGGGCGTGCACCGAGGACGTGCCGGACGCCGCCCGGTCGTGCACGGTGGGCGCCGGCCACGGCGAGATCCCTCCCGCCACCACGGTCCCGCCCGGACCACCGGAGGCCGGCGCACGGTCCCCGGGCAGCGCCCAGGGGTCGGACGCGGGCGTCCCGGCGTCCCGTGTGTCCGCCGCGGCACGCCCCGTCTCCGTGGTCCGCGCGTCCACCAGCGAACCGTCCTGGGGGGCCACGTGCGGCGCCCCGCCGTCGGCCGGTGCCGGCCACACCTCGGGGGCGGACGAACCCGCCGGAGGCGTTCCGTCCCCCGTGCGGTCCCGAGCCCCCGGCGCCGGTGCGTCGTCGGACATGCGCTGCGACCCCTTCCTCGGACGAACCGTCATGGTACGGCCCGCGCCCGTCCCGCGTGCGCCCGGCCTACGATGATCCCCGCACCGTCGATCAGCCGATCACCCGCGTCCCGCCGCGTCCCGGCCCGGGACGCCGTTCCCGGGGAGGAACCTTGACCGACCGCCACGCCCCCGCGGCCACCGCCGGACAGGTCCGTGACCTGCGCGCCTTCATCGCCGGGCTGCCCAAGGCCGAACTGCACGTGCACCACGTCGGCTCCGCCTCCCCCCGCATCGTCTCGGAACTGGCCGCCCGCCACCCCGACTCCAAGGTCCCCACCGACCCCGAGGCCCTGGCCGACTACTTCACCTTCACGGACTTCGCGCACTTCATCGAGGTGTACCTGTCCGTCGTCGACCTGATCCGCACCCCCGAGGACGTGCGGCTGCTGACGTACGAGGTGGCCCGTGAGCTGGCCCGGCAGCAGGTGCGGTACGCCGAGCTGACCATCACCCCGTTCTCCTCCACCCGCCGTGGGATCGACGCGCGCGCCTTCATGGACGCGATCGAGGACGCCCGCAAGGCGGCCGAGAGCGAGCTGGGCACCGTGCTGCGCTGGTGCTTCGACATCCCGGGCGAGGCCGGCCTGGAGGCGGCCGAGGAGACGACGCGGCTCGCCACCGACGACCGGCTGCGCCCGGAGGGCCTGGTCTCCTTCGGCCTGGGCGGCCCCGAGATCGGCGTGCCGCGCCCGCAGTTCAAGCCGTACTTCGACCGGGCCGTCGCCGCCGGGCTGCACTCGGTGCCGCACGCGGGCGAGACCACCGGTCCGGAGACGATCTGGGACGCGCTGAACGAGCTGGGCGCCGAGCGCATCGGCCACGGCACCAGCGCCGCGCGGGACCCGGAGCTGCTGCGGCACCTCGCCGAGCGGGGCATCCCGCTGGAGGTGTGCCCGACCTCCAACATCGCCACCCGCGCGGTCGCCACCCTGGACGAGCACCCGATCAAGGAGTTCACCCGGGCCGGCGTGCTGGTGACGGTCAACTCCGACGACCCGCCGATGTTCGGCACCGACCTCGCCACCGAGTACGCGGTCGCCGCCCGGCTGCTGGACCTCGACGAGCGGGGCCTGGCGGACCTGGCGAAGAACGCGGTCGAGGCGTCGTTCCTGGACCCGGCCGGCAAGGCGCGGCTGGCGGCGGAGATCGACACCTACACCGCCTCCTGGCTCGCCTCCTGACCACCCGCGAAGGGCCCCCATGCAGAACGTGACCGCCGTGGCCCACCGCGGAGACCCGTACCGCGTCCGCGAGAACACCCTGGCCTCCCTGCGCTCCGCGATCCGGCGGGGCGCGGACGCGGTCGAGATCGACGTACGGCTCACCCGGGACGGCGTCCCGGTGCTGCTGCACGACGCGACGCTCGCGCGCCTGTGGGACCACGACCGTCCGCTGGCGTCCCTCACCTGGAGCGAGGTGCGCGAGGTGACGGACGGCGGGGTGCCCGCCCTCGCCGACGCGCTGGCGGCGACCGGCGGCAGCCGGATGATGATCGACCTGCCCGGCGCCCCGGGCGAGCGCGCCGTGCGCCGGATCGTGGACGTCGTCCGGGAGCAGGGCGCCCAGGACCGCGTCTACTACTGCGCGGGCGCCCCCGCCATGCTCGCCGTGCGGGCGGTGGACCCGGCCGCGGAGATCGCGCTCACCCACACCTCCCACGCCCCGGTGCGCGCCGGGCTCCTCGAGGCGGTCCGGCCGCGCTGGCTCAACTACCGCTTCAGCGTGGTGGACCGGGCGCTCGCGGAGCGCGTCCACCGCGACGGCTGCCTGCTGTCCGTGTGGACCCCGGACACCCGTCGCTCCATGCGCCGCCTGCTGGCCGCGGGGGTGGACTCGATCACCACCAACCGCGTCGACGTCCTGTGCGCGCTGCGCGACCGCGTCACGTCATGACGACCGGTGGCGTGCCGCTCCGAGCAGCCGGCGCGCCACCACGTGCGACGCGACCGTGGCCGCCCCCGCGGCCGCCAGGCCGGCCACCGCGTCACGGGGACGTGCGGGACGCAGCACGCCCGCCCGGCGCAGCCGGCCGCGCGCCCACAGCGTGAACGGCAGGACGACCAGCGGCGAGGTCACGGAGCCGGGGGTGTAGCCGCGTACCGCCGCGGCCTGCGCCATGTGCATCACCCCGTGCAGTCCGAAGCCGGTCAACGCGGCCTGGTAGAAGCCGGATCGCCCTCCGCTCAGCCGCCCGGCGGCCGACGCGGCCCCGACGACGGCCCCCATCACGCCGACCGCCGCGGTGAATTCGGCCGCCCCCATGGTCTCGGCCCGCCGCCACACCGGCTCCGGCACCTGCGGGAACCGCCGCCGCAGCTCGGGCACGTTCTTCCGCAACCACCCCGGCACGGTGGCCAGTTCCTCGAGATCGTGCACGGCCCAAGCGCCCAGGAGCCCCCACGTGACGGCTCCGCCCACCTGTTCACCCCTCATGCCCTCAACCTATCGAGCGGGAGCGGCGGACACCCCGGGGACGAGGTCCGCCGTGAGCGCCTCGAGCCGCTTGATCTTGCTCCGGACCACGTACAGCGGGATCGCGCCGAACACGCCGAACGCCATGTCGACGACGCTCCACCAGAAGGGGATGCCGCGGACCGGCCCGCAGATCAGGGCGAGCGGGATGACGCCGGCGCAGGCGATCAGGCCGAACTCCACGACCCAGATGTTGCGTACGGGGTCGCGGTAGGGGCCGAGGAAGGCGACCGCGATCACGAGGTGGGCGAAGGCCAGCCAGTCGGTGCCGTAGAGCAGGAAGGGGTGGTCGGCGTCGGCCGCGTCGAGTCCGTCCCGTACGCGCTCGATCCACTCCATGAGGCCGGGGAGGTGCTCGGGAACGCCGAGGGACCGCGACACCTCCTCGGTCCAGCGCAGTTCGTGCACCAGCGGGAAGGCCGTGACGCCGCTGAGCACCAGGCAGACGACGAAGAACACCAGCCAGACGCGAATGCCCTTGAGGAGGGCGGCTCTGTCGCTCATGGCGGAAGCGTACGTCTGGAGTTGAACATGTTCAAAAGTGTGGCCGGACGTCGTGCGGACACACGTCGGCCCCGGACGGTGCGGTGCACCGTCCGGGGCCGGACGTCCCGTGCGTCAGCCGTCCAGCGAGGTCATCACGTGCTTGATCCGCGTGTAGTCGTCGAAGCCGTAGGCCGACAGGTCCTTGCCGTGGCCCGACTTCTTGAAGCCGCCGTGCGGCATCTCGGCGACCAGCGGGATGTGCGTGTTGATCCACACGCAGCCGAAGTCCAGCTTCTTGGACATCCGCATCGCGCGGGCGTGGTCCCTGGTCCACACCGACGAGGCCAGCGCGTACTCCACGCCGTTGGCGTACGCGACGGCCTGGTCCTCGTCCGTGAAGGACTGGACGGTGATGACCGGCCCGAAGACCTCCTTCTGGATGATCTCGTCGTCCTGCCTGAGGCCCGAGACGACGGTCGGCGCGTAGAAGTAGCCCCGGTCGCCGACCCGCTTGCCGCCGGCCTCCACGCGCGCGTGGGCGGGCAGCCGCTCGATGAAGCCCTCCACCTGCTTGAGCTGGTTCGGGTTGTTGAGCGGCCCGTAGAGGACGTCCTCGTCGTCGGGCATGCCCGTCTTGATGTCGGCGGCGGCCTTGGCGAGCGCCCGGACGAACTCGTCGTGGACGGACTCGTGCACCAGCACGCGCGTGGCGGCCGTGCAGTCCTGCCCGGCGTTGAAGTAGCCGGCCTCGGAGATGCCCTCGACGGCCTTGGCGATGTCGACGTCGTCGAAGACCACGACCGGGGCCTTGCCGCCCAGTTCCAGGTGGACCCGCTTGAGGTCCTTGGAGGCGGACTCGGCGACCGCCATGCCCGCGCGCACCGAGCCGGTGATGGAGGCCATCGCCGGGGTCGGGTGCTCGACCATCAGACGGCCGGTGTCGCGGTCGCCGCAGACGACGTTGAAGACGCCCTTGGGAAGGATCGAGCCGAGGATCTCGGCGATGAGGACGGTGGAGGCCGGAGTGGTGTCCGACGGCTTGAGGACGACCGTGTTGCCCGCGGCGATCGCCGGGGCGAACTTCCACACGGCCATCATCATCGGGTAGTTCCACGGCGCCACCTGGGCGCAGACGCCGACCGGCTCACGGCGCACGAAGGAGGTCAGACCCTCCATGTACTCGCCGGCGCCCTTGCCCTCGAGCATCCGCGCCGCGCCCGCGAAGAAGCGGATCTGGTCCACCATCGGCGGGATCTCCTCGGTGCGGGTCAGCCCGACGGGCTTGCCCGTGTTCTCCACCTCGGCGGCGATCAGTTCCTCGGCGCGCTCCTCGAAGGCGTCCGCGATCTTCAGCAGCGCCCTCTGCCGCTCGGCCGGGGTGGTGTCGCGCCAGCCGGGGAAGGCCTCGGCCGCGGCCGCCATCGCGGCGTCCACGTCCGCGGGACCGGACAGCGGAGCGGTCGCGTACGCCTCGCCGGTCGCGGGGTTGACCACCTCGGTGGTCCGTCCGTCGGCGGCGTCCCGGAACTCACCGCCGATGTAGTTGCGCAGACGACGCAGCTCGGTGCTCACTGCAGGTCCTCCTGGTGTTCCTCGTGGGTGCCCGAGGTGTCGGGCGTGTGATGCCCGAGGTGTCGGGTGTGTACGGGTCGAGGTGTCCAACCTCTGAGACACCCACCCTAGACGGACGGCTGACGTTTTCAACACCCCCGCTCCCTCCGCATCTGCGAAATCCGCACGCATAGGCTTCATCGACAACGGATTTCATCGATCGATCCTTGCGAAACTGCCGATACGTCGTGCACAGTGATCCCGTGGCCAGTCGAAGCGCAGACCCCAAGGACTCCCGCGAGTCCAAGAACGGCGGCGGACCCCAGTTGGACGCCGTCTCCCTCGCCATCATCGAGCAGCTCCAGGAGGACGGCCGCCGGCCGTACGCCGCGATCGGCAAGGCCGTCGGCCTGTCGGAGGCGGCGGTGCGTCAGCGCGTGCAGAAGCTGCTCGACCAGGGCGTGATGCAGATCGTCGCCGTCACGGACCCGCTCACCGTGGGCTTCCGCCGGCAGGCGATGGTCGGCGTCAACGTCGAGGGGGACGTGGAGGCCGTCGCCGACGCGCTGGCCGCGATGGCCGAGTGCGAGTACGTGGTGATGACCGCCGGCTCCTTCGACCTGATGGTCGAGATCGTCTGCGAGGACGACGACCACCTGCTGGAGGTCATCAACAAACGCATCCGGGCCGTGCCCGGCGTGCGCTCCACCGAGAGTTTCGTCTACCTCAAGCTCAAGAAGCAGACCTACATGTGGGGAACCCGATAATCGTGAGCACCGACACCCCCAAGGACCTCAGCAGGTCCGCGTACGACCACCTGTGGATGCACTTCACCCGCATGTCGTCGTACGAGAACGCTCCCGTCCCCACCATCGTCCGCGGTGAGGGCACCCACATCTACGACGACAAGGGCAAGCGCTACCTCGACGGTCTCGCGGGCCTGTTCGTGGTGCAGGCCGGGCACGGCCGGCAGGAGCTGGCCGAGACCGCCGCCAAGCAGGCGCAGGAACTGGCGTTCTTCCCGGTGTGGTCCTACGCCCACCCCAAGGCCGTGGAACTCGCGGAGCGGCTCGCGCACGAAGCCCCCGGCGACCTGAACAAGGTCTTCTTCACCACCGGCGGCGGCGAGGCGGTGGAGACCGCCTGGAAGCTCGCCAAGCAGTACTTCAAGCTGACCGGCAAGCCGACCAAGTACAAGGTCATCTCCCGCGCGGTCGCCTACCACGGCACCCCGCAGGGCGCCCTGTCCATCACCGGCCTGCCGGCCCTCAAGGCCCCCTTCGAGCCGCTGGTGCCGGGTGCGCACAAGGTGCCGAACACCAACATCTACCGGGCGCCGATCCACGGCGACGACCCGGAGGCGTTCGGCCGCTGGGCCGCCGACCAGATCGAGCAGCAGATCCTCTTCGAGGGCCCGGACACGGTCGCCGCGGTGTTCCTGGAGCCCGTGCAGAACGCGGGCGGCTGCTTCCCGCCCCCGCCCGGCTACTTCCGGCGGGTGCGCGAGATCTGCGACCGGTACGACGTGCTGCTCGTCTCCGACGAGGTCATCTGCGCCTTCGGCCGCCTCGGCACCACCTTCGCCTGTGACAAGTTCGGCTACGTACCGGACATGATCACCTGTGCCAAGGGCATGACCTCGGGCTACTCCCCGATCGGCGCGTGCATCGTCTCCGACCGGCTCGCCGAGCCGTTCTACCAGGGCGACAACACCTTCCTGCACGGCTACACCTTCGGCGGCCACCCGGTGTCGGCCGCGGTCGGCCTCGCCAACCTAGACCTGTTCGAGCGCGAGGGCCTCAACCAGCACGTGCTCGACAACGAGGGCGCGTTCCGCTCCACCCTGGAGAAGCTGCACGACCTGCCGATCGTCGGCGACGTCCGCGGCAACGGCTTCTTCTACGGCATCGAGCTGGTCAAGGACAAGGCGACCAAGGAGTCCTTCGACGCCGACGAGACCGAGCGCGTGCTGTACGGCTTCCTGTCCAAGAAGCTGTTCGAGAACGGCCTGTACTGCCGTGCCGACGACCGCGGCGACCCGGTCATCCAGCTCGCGCCGCCGCTGATCTCCCACCAGGAGACCTTCGACGAGATCGAGCAGATCCTGCGCGCGACCCTCACGGAGGCGTGGACGAAACTGTAGGCCGTCCGTGGTACCGATCTTCTCTTTGAATGATCAACACCGGCCCCGGTGCCGTCCGTTCGAGTGAGAAACGGCGGCCCGGGGCCGCGTGCTGTCCTGCCGCCCGCCACCGCCTGCCTAGCGTGCCCAGTGACCGATCGGCCCGCCTTTCGTTCCCCCGGACGGGGGAATTACCCGACGAACGCACGGCATTTCCGATCCGAACCGAGGTGTACGCCATGGTGGCCCCACCGGACAACGACGTGCTCTGGGCGCGCGCCCTGCGCTTCCGGCACGACGACGGCTCACCCGGCCTGAGCGGGGTCTCGCTCGGCGTCCGGGAAGGCGAGATCCTCGCCGTCTCAGGCCCGCGCGGCAGCGGCAAGTCGACCCTGCTGCGCTGTCTGTCCGGCCTGGTACCCGCGAACGACGGCGAGGTCTGGTTCAACAGCGTGCCCGTGCACACCATGGGCCCGGCGGCCCGGGAGCGGCTGCGCCGCGACCGGTTCGGCTGGATCGACCCGGCGCCGGTGCTGGTGCCGGAGCTGAACGTCTGGGAGAACGCCGCGCTGCCCCTCATGCTGCGCGGCACCGGCCGGCGCCGCGCCAAAGCCGCCGCCCTGGAGTGGCTGGAGCGCCTCGACGTCGGCGACCGGGCGCGCAGGCACCCCGTGGAGCTGACGCACGCGGAGCGCCAGCGGGTGTGCATCGCCCGTGCGCTGGCCCCGGCGCCCTCGGTGCTGTTCGCCGACGAGCCGACCGCCCCGCTGCACCGCGTCGACCGCGCCCACGTGCTGCGCACCCTCACCACCGCGGCCCGCTCGCACGGCATCACGGTGGTCCTCGCCACGCATGACGCGCAGACCGCCGCCCTCGCCGACCGCACGGTGTCGCTGCTCGACGGGCGGTGCGTGCGGACCGTGCACCTCCCCCCGGTCTCCGGACCGGCCGAGTCGGAAGGCCGGGCGGCGTGCTCGCTCTCCGTCTGAGCCTCGGGGCCCAGCCCGCCGTCCAGGTCCGCCGGCTCCTCGTCGCCGGCGCCTCGGCCGGCACGGGCTTCCTGCTGCTGAGCGCCCTCGGCCACGCGCTGAGCCGTTCCGACCCCGCCGCCTCCGCGCTCCGTCTGGCCTGGTGCGCGGCGCCGCTGGCGGCCACGGTCCACCTCGCGGTCGCGGTCGCCCGCACCGACCCGGCGACCCGGCCCCGGCCCGGTCTCTCGGCGGTCGGGCTCGGTCCCGTCAAGCTGATGGCGGTCTCCGCGGCGACCACGGCCGTGTCCTGCGTCCTGGGTTCCGTGCTGGCGCTGCTCGTCTTCCTCCAACTGCGCGGCGACCTGACCGGCACGCCCCTGGGCGGGGACGCGAGGGAGTTCCTGGCCGCCGGACGTCCCCTGCCGCTGCCGGCCGCGCTGACCCTGCTGGCCCTGGTGCCGCTCAGCGCGTCGGCGGCGGTGGCGGTGACGCTGCGGCCGCGCGAGCCGGTCACGGGCGCGGGCCGGGCGGCACGGGCGTACGGCCGGTTCGGCGCGTACCGGCGCACTCCGGTGCTGGAGTCCTTCGGCGCCTACGGGCGGTTCGGCCGGCAGCTGGGTGCCGCCGCGCACGGGCGGCGCACGACCGCGGAAGCGCCCGGCCGGGAGCAGGGGGACGCTCAGGCCGGGTCGGCCGGGGCGTCCGGCGCGGAGACCGCCGACGCCGTCGTCCCGCCCGCCGTGCCGACCGCGGCCCCGTCGGGGGCGCCGTGGGGCGTCGCGGTGCTCGCGGTGGGGGTGGCGGTGGAGGCTCTCCTGAGCCGTACCGGCTCCGAGGACGGCCCGGCCGCGTTCCTCGGACTGGTCCTGACCTCCCTCGGTCTGGCCCTCGTCGGCCCCGGGCTCACCCATCTGTGCGGGCGGCTGCTCCAGACGGTGCGGCCGGGCGCGCTGCGGCTGCTGGCCGGGCGGGTGCTGATGACGGAGGCGACGCGCATCGGACGCCCGCTGGGGGTGGTCTGCGCGGTGGTGTCGGCCGCGTACGCGATGGCGTCGCTGCACGGCCGGCACGACCCGTCGGCCGGTCCGCTCGTGGTGCTGGGTGTGCTGCTGGTGGCCGGCTGCACGGTGGCGACGCTGCTCACGGCGGCCGTCGAGGCGAAACAGGCGCACGCGGACACCACCGCCTCGCTGCGGCGGCTGGGGGCGCCCGCGGGGACGCTGCGCCGGGCCGCCGCCCTGCGCGCGGGTGCGCTGTTCGCCCTGTTCGGGCCGCTCACCGTGGCGGTGGCCCAGCTGTCGGCGTGGCCGCTGGGCAGCTGAGCGGAAGAGGCCGGGCGAAGAGGGCCGGGCGAAGAAAGTCGAAGAACTTTTCCCGGACGCGATGAGTTCCGCGCGGGCCTCCGGTCTACCCCCACGAACGGTGACGACGAACAGGGAGAGGCCCCGTCATGTACCAGCAGATGATCTTCGTGAACCTGCCCGTCGAGGACATCGACGCCTCGAAGAAGTTCTACACGGCGCTCGGCTACTCCATCAACGAGCAGTTCAGCGACGAGTCCACCGGTTCCGTCGTGATCAGTGACACGATCATCGCGATGCTGCTGACGAAGGAGAAGTACGCGCAGTTCACGAAGAAGGAGATCGTGGACGCCCGCAAGAACAGCGAGGTGCTGCTGGCGCTGAGCGCCGAGAGCCGGGAGAAGGTCGACGAGCTGGTGGAGAAGGCCCTGGCGGCGGGCGGGTCCCCGGCCGGCGAGACCCAGGACCTCGGCTTCATGTACGGCCGCTCCTTCGACGACCTCGACGGCCACACCTGGGAGGTCGTCTGGATGGACCCGGCGGCCGTGGAGGGCTGACGGTCGGCGGCCGTACCGGACACGGCAGGGGCCGGGTGCTCGCCGGAGCGCCCGGCCCCTGCCGTTTTCCCGTCGTGCCGGAAGCCCGGCGGGGGCTGACGGCACGCCTCTTGACCGGCCGCTCCTTCAACTGGCCCTCCACGTACGGCCGGTGAGCGTTCCCGGCCGCGACGGCCGGATCGATGCGGTCCCTCGGGCGCGTAAACGTCCGGGTGGTTAACAAATAGGCAAAGCCCGGTCCCCCGGTAGGCATATGCGTTGACACTACTTATGCGGCGCTTATAGACCTGGGAGCCTCACGGGAGTGCTGAGCTTTCGTCAACTCTCCCTCAACCCCCCGCATTTACGCTTCATGTAAAGGACAAACGTGGCAGTTCTGTCCGTATCACGCCGCACCGTGACCCGCTCCGTGCGCGCCCTCGGTGTCGTCTCCGCGTCCGCCGCGCTCGCGCTCGGAGCCGCCGGCAACGCCGCGGCGTGCAACATCAACGAGTTCTCGGCCGAGGCGAAGTGCGACGGTGAGAAGGGCGTCATCACCGTCACCGACGTCGACCCGGCCGGCGTCCCCGCCACCGTCACGGTGTTCCTGCAGAACAACGGCGCCGACATCAAGAAGGTCGGCGAGCAGGTGGTCAAGGGGTCCAAGGAGGGCACGACCATCACCTTCGAGGAGGACTGGAAGCCCAACGCCGTCTACCGCATCCACGTCAAGGCCGAGCCGTACGTGGACGAGGACATCAAGCCGAACCTGACCACGCCGTCGACGCCGTGCAAGGAGGACGAGGAGGAGTCCCCGTCCCCCGAGCCCACGCCGTCGGAGGAGACCTCGGCCCCGGCCGAGGAGAACGAGGAGCCGAGCCCGGTCCCGTCGGAGGGCGGGAGCGAGAGCGCCGCTCCCCCGGCGGACACGTCGGACAACGCCCCGTCCCCGGCCGGTGAGTCCAACCTCGCCGAGACCGGCGCCAACTCCAACACCGGCCTGATCGCCGGCGTCGCGGCCGCCCTGGTCGCCGTCGGTGGCGGCGCGATCTTCTTCGGCATGCGCCGCCGCGGGGCGAACAGCCGGCGCTGACGCCTCCCGGAAACGCCCGCGGCCCGTCCCGAACCGGGGGCGGGCCGCTCGCCGTCGACGGACCGGTCAGCCGAACGTGGCCCGTTCCAGCCAGCCGTCGAGCACCGCGCGCTCGCCGAACACCTCGACGCGCGGGTCGTCCAGCGGGATGCGGCGGTAGAAGGCGAGCAGCACCCAGGCGAGCGGCCCGCGCAGCGCGACCGTGGCCTTCTCGTGGCCGCGTCGCCAGGACACCCCCTCCTCGTCCAGCCGCACCAGCCACTCCGCGTTCACCTCGGGCGCGGTGTCGGTGGCGTGCAGGTGGATCGTGCGCAGGGGCCCGCGCAGCCCGTGCACCTCGTCGTCGGGCAGTGTCCGCTGCGCCCACTCCACGATCTCCAGCCACTCGTCGACCGCGTCGGCGGCCACCTCGGGCGCGACCTCGTAGGGCAGTCCGGCGGCGAGTGTGGCGTCCGCGCGGTGCACGGTCACCTCGTGGGTCATACGGCGGGCCCAGAAGCCGGCGTTGTCGATCCCCGCCCAGCTCCACACCCGCGCGTCCGGCCCGGCCTCCCGCAGCGCGGTGACGGCCAGATCGCCGCTCCGGGCCAGCCAGGCGTCCAGCGCGGCGGCGTCACCGCGGACCCCGGGCCCCTCGAAGCCCGGCACGTCCTCCTCCGGGGTCTCCTTCTCGGCCCCGGTCCGCACCATCAGGGCCGCCCAGCGCAGGGCGCCGCCGATGTGCCGTACGAGCTGTTCCAGTGACCAGTCGGGCGTGGTCGGCACCGTGCGGGACAGGTCCGTCCCCGACGTCACCACCGCCCTCAACTGCCCCACCTGATGGGCGATCTCGTCGCAGTAACGCTCATGAGCGAGTCGTGTCATGCCGCCCACCCTAGGTACCGGTGATCAGCCCAGAACAGCGATTTCCGCGCCGTCGAACTCCACACCGGTCACGTCCCCGACGTCCGGGGCGTCCCGGAGCGCGCAGGCCGCCTCCAGCGCCGGCGCCCCCTCCGGCTGGAGGCGCACGGCGACATGGGTGCCGCGGAAGGTGCGCGCGGTCACCGTGCAGCACAGCCCCGCCCCGGCCGGGACCAGCCGGACCCCGGCAGGCCGGACCAGCAGCGGCCGCGTGCCCTCGGGAGCGCCCTGCGGCACCGGCACCTTGCCCCAGGGAGTGACGGCGACGCCGTCGGCCACGGCGGCCTCGACGACGTTCTCGAAGCCGAGGAAGCGGGCCACGAAGGCGTCGGCGGGCCGCTGCCACACCTCGAGAGGCGTGCCGGACTGGGCGATCCGTCCGTCGCGCATCACCACCACCCGGTCGGCCAGCGCGAACGCCTCGCCCTGGTCGTGCGTCACCGCCAGCACGGTGGTGCCCAGCCGTCCGAACAGCTCGCGCAGTTCGATCACGAGCCGCTCCCTCAGCGACCGGTCGAGCTGGCCGAGCGGCTCGTCGAGCATCAGCAGCCGCGGGCTGGGGGCGAGGGCGCGGGCCAGCGCCACCCGCTGCTGCTCACCCCCGGACAGGGCGGAGACGGCCCGCCCGGACGCGGCGGGCAGCCCGACCAACTCCAGCAACTCGCCCACGCGCCGCGTCTGTTCGGCGCGCGGCACGCCGTGCATGCGCAGGCCGAAGGCCACGTTGCCGCCCACGTCCCGCTGCGGGAACAGCTGGTGGTCCTGGAACATCAGTCCGACGCCCCGCCGGTGCGCGGGCACGCCCGACTGGTCCCGTCCGTCGAGCAGGACCCGCCCGGCGTCCAGGGGCCGCAGTCCGGCGACCGCGCGCAGCAGCGTGGACTTGCCGCTGCCGCTGGGACCGAGCACGCACACGATCTCGTGCTCGGCGATGTCGAGGTCGACGGCGTCCAGCGCGGCCCGCCCGCCGAAGCGGACGGTCGCGGCCTCGAGGCTGAGCAGCATCTAGAACTCCCCGGTCCGGTCGGTCCGCAGCCGCTCCAGCACCAGCAGCGCCACCGCGCACACCACCATCAGAATCGTCGACAGGGCCATCGCCTGCCCGTAGTTGAGGTCCCCGGGCCGTCCCAGCAGCCGCGCCACGGCCACCGGCAGGGTGGGGTTGTCCGGCCGCGCGATGAACACCGTCGCCCCGAACTCCCCCAGCGACACCGCGAAGGCGAACCCGGCGGCGATCAGCAGCGCCCGCCGCACCAGCGGCAGGTCCACCTCCCGCCACGCCCGCCACGGCGACGCCCCGAGCACCGCCGCCGCCTCCCGCAGCCGCACGTCGACGGCCCGCAGTACCGGCAGCATGGTCCGTACGACGAAGGGGACGCCGACCAGTGCCTGCGCGAGCGGCACCAGGATCCAGGAGGCGCGCAGGTCCAGCGGCGGTTCGTCGAGGGCGATGAGGAAGCCGAAGCCGACGGTCACCGCGGACACGCCGAGCGGCAGCATCAGCAGGGCGTCGAAGCCGCGCACCAGCCGGCCCGCGTCCCGCCGGGTCAGGGCGACGGCGGCGAGACCGCCGATCACCACGGCGATCACGGTGGCGGCGACGGCGTAGCGCAGGGAGTTGCCGATCGCCTCGATCGGGGCGACCAGGAAGACGCCCCCGTCCGCCTCGGTCAGCGCCCGGTAGTAGGCGAGGCCGGCGCTGCCGAAGGAGCGCTGGACCAGAACGGCGAGCGGCAGCAGGAGCAGCACGGCGACCGTGGCGACGACCCCGCCGAGCAGCGCCCACTGTCCGGCGCCGCGCGGGCGGCGGGCGGTCACCGAGGCGTCGACCAGCCGCAGCGCGGTCTCGCGGCGCCGCACGGTCCAGGCGTGCAGGGCGAGGATCGCGCCGACGGCGAGGAACTGGATCGTCGTGAGGACGGCGGCCGTGGACAGGTCGAAGAGGTCGGCGGTCTGCCGGTAGATCTCCACCTCCAGGGTGGAGAAGGCGGGACCGCCGAGGATCTGCACCACGCCGAAGGAGGTGAAGGTGAAGAGGAAGACCATCAGCGCGGCGGCGGCCACCGCGGGGGCGAGCGCCGGGAGGGTGACCGTGCGCCAGGCGGTGAGACGGGAGGCGCCGAGCATCCGCGCGGCCTCCTCCTGACGCGGGTCGAGCTGGGCCCACAGTCCGCCCACGGTGCGGACGACCACGGCGTAGTTGAAGAAGACGTGGGCGAGGAGGATCGCCCAGACCGTGGTGTCGAGACGCACGCCCCACAGCTCGTCCAGCAGTCCGCCCCGCCCGACGAGCGCCATGAACGCCGTGCCGACGACGACCGTCGGCAGCACGAACGGCACGGTGATCACCGCCCGCAGCACCTGTCTGCCGGGGAAGTCGAAACGGGCCAGGACGTAGGCGCCGGGCAGGGCGGTCACCAGGGTGAGGACCGTGGAGACGAGCGCCTGCCAGGTGGTGAACCACAGCACCTGGCGGATGTCGGACTGGGCCAGCACGTCCGCGATCCGTCCGGGCTGCCAGCCGCCGTCGGCCTTCAGTCCCCGGGCGACGATCGCGGCGACCGGGTAGGCGAAGAAGACCGCGAAGAACGCGGCCGGCACGGCCATCAGGCCGAGCCGGGCCGCGTTCCGGCGCCACCGTCCGGGCCGGCGCGGGGTCACTTCAGTACGAGCGAGGTCCACGACTTGACCCACTGGTCACGGTTCTCGGCGATCTTCGCCGGGTCCATGGTCCGCGGCTCCTTCGCCTGCGGCCCGAACTTCACGAACTCCTCGGGCACCTGGGCGCCCTCGCGCACCGGGTACACGAACATGTTGAGCGGCATGTCGTCCTGGAACGTCTTGCTGACCAGGAAGTCCAGCAGCGCCTTGCCGCCCTCGGGGTTCTCGGCGTTGCTCAGCAGCCCCGCGTACTCGACCTGCCGGAAGCAGGTGCCCTCGGCGACGCCGGTGGGGGCGGTGTCGGGCCGCGGGTCGGCGTAGATCACCTCGGCGGGCGGCGAGGAGGCGTACGACACGACGAGCGGCCGGTCCGCCTTGGCCTGCTTGCCGCCGGCCGAGCCGGAGAACTCCTCGTTGTAGGCATGCTCCCAGCCGTCGACCACCTTGACGCCGTTGGCCTTGAGCTTCTTCCAGTAGTCCTCCCAGCCTCCCCCGTCGCCGTACTCGGCGACGGTGCCGAGCAGGAAACCGAGGCCGGGCGAGGAAGTGGCGGCGTTCTCGACGACGAGGAGGTCCTTGTAGGCGGGATCGACCAGGTCGTCGAAGGTCTTCGGCGGGGTCAGCCTCTTCTTCTCGAACCACGCCTTGTCGTAGTTGACGCAGACGTCACCGGTGTCGACCGGGGTGACCCGGTGCTTGTCCTCGTCGGCCCGGTACTCGGGCAGGATCAGGTCGGAGCCCTTGGCCTCGTAGGGCTGGAAGAGGCCGTTGTCGAGGGCGCGGGACAGCAGGGTGTTGTCGACGCCGAAGAAGACGTCCCCCTGGGGGTTGTCCTTGGTCAGGATCGCCTTGTTCACGGCCTGCCCCGCGTCGCCGTCCTCGAGGACCTTGAGCTTGAAGCCCGACCGCTTCTCGAAGGCGGCGACGACGTCCTCGGACACGGCCCACGAGTTGTGGCTGACGAGGGTCACGGTCTTGGAGCCCTCGCCGCTGCCGCTGCTGCCGTCCGCGCCGGACGACCCGCAGGCGGACAGCGTGACGAGCCCCAGACCGACCGCCAGGGCCGTGACCTTCTTGGTGATGTCCACTTGATCCCTCCTGGAGTGACCAGGAAGAGACGCGGCCCTGCCCGGGACCCCTGGGCGGGGTCCCGGGCAGGGCGCAACAGCTCGAGTGATGACCGATCTCCCTACCCAGAATGACCTGGGCCAGGTTCGGAGGGTCTGCGGCCGGTGCCGCACTCTCAGCGCTGTGGCGCTCCCCTGTCGGAATATGAAGGTGTACTGAAGGTGTGCTTATTCGGATGTTGCCTGTTCAGATGTACTGACCGGGGTCACCTTACCGCTCGGTCGCGGCGAGCTGACCGCACGCCCCGTCGATCTCCTGTCCACGGGTGTCCCGGATCGTGACCGGCACACCGTGCGCGGCGATCGCCTCGACGAACGCCTTCTCGTCCTCGGGCCGCGACGCGGTCCACTGGGAGCCGGGCGTCGGGTTGAGCGGGATGAGGTTGACGTGCACGGGGCGCCCCTTGAGCAGCCGCCCCAGCCGGTCACCGCGCCACGCCTGGTCGTTGATGTCCCGGATCAGCGCGTACTCGATGGACAGGCGCCGCCCGGACTTCGCCGCGTACTCGAACCCGGCGTCGAGCACCTCGCGCACCTTCCACCGGGTGTTCACGGGGACGAGGGTGTCGCGCAGCTCGTCGTCGGGGGCGTGCAGCGAGATGGCGAGCCGGCACTTGAAGCCCTCGTCGGAGAACCGGTGGATGGCCGGCACGAGGCCCACCGTCGACACGGTGATTCCGCGCTGCGACAGGCCGAGCCCGTCGGGCTCGGGGTCGGTGAGCCGGCGGATGGCACCGACGACCCGCTTGTAGTTGGCGAGGGGCTCGCCCATGCCCATGAACACGATGTTGCTGAGCCGCGCGGGCCCGCCGGGCACCTCGCCGTCGCGGAGCGCCCGCATCCCGTCCACGATCTGGTGCACGATCTCGGCGGTGGACAGGTTCCGGTCCAGCCCGGCCTGCCCGGTGGCGCAGAACGGGCAGTTCATGCCGCACCCGGCCTGCGAGCTGATGCACATGGTGACCCGGTCCGGGTACCGCATCAGCACCGACTCGACGAGCGTCCCGTCGAACAGCTTCCACAGCGTCTTGCGGGTCGTCCCCTGGTCGGTCGACAGGTGCCGCACGACGCTCATCAGCTCGGGAAGCAGCGCTTCCCGCAGCTTCCCGCGCGAACCGGCGGGGATGTCGGTCCACTGCTCCGGATCGTGCGCGTACCGCGCGAAGTAGTGCTGCGAGAGCTGCTTGGCACGGAACGGCTTCTCACCGACCGCGACGACCGCCTCCTTGCGCTCGGCAGGCGTGAGATCGGCAAGATGCCGCGGCGGCTTCTTGGCTCCGCGCGGCGCTACGAATGTGAGTTCTCCGGGCTTAGGCATGGCTGTACCAGTGTCGCAGATCCACAAGGGTGACCCGCAGGCGTCGGCCGCCGCACCGGTCGGTGGTGCTCGTCACCGGTCGCGGCTCGGCAGCCCCGGGCGGATCGTGGCCGGTGCCGCCCCTCCGTCCTCGCCGAGCCGAACACTCAACTGGGCTCCGATCTCCCGGCACCTGAACGAGCGGGCGACCCGTCGGGACGATGCCCGTCGGCCTCTCCACTGCGGCATGAGGCCCGCGCCGAGAGCGTGCGCGACCGCCGCAGAGGCCACCGTCTTCGCCGGTCCGCGTCCGCGATGCTCCGGCACCGTCAGGACGGACGGATGCGCCGTCCTTCTCGGCCAGGCCTGATATGCCGCCGCGGCCTCGTCCGTCGGCACCGTGATGATCCCCGCTCCGTCCAGGACCACGATCCCGCACCACGAGGGCGGACACAGCTTCGACGCCGGTGAGACGACCACGCCGGCGGCGGGTCGTCCGAACTCCACGGGTGCACCGGCCAGGTCCTGCCACAGCGCACGAGCACGTTCCACCAGCGGATCCGGCGTCATGCCCGGGGATTGTGCCACCCGAAGATCACGCGGAGGAACGGCTGCTTCCGCCTGTGGCCGCAGGCAGCGCGTGGCCCATGCCGGGCGCCTGCACGAAGCGTGCGCCGCGGATCACCTGGAGTCCGGGCGCGTCGACCGGGCCGCGCTCCTGGAGAGCGGCGGCACGCGTCGGCCCCCGTCCTCCGGGAGGACGGGGGCCGTGCGGCGGCAGGAGGACGGACCTCAGCCCGTGCCCACGAAGATCGCCAGCAGCAGCCACACCACCGGCGCCGTCGGGAGGAGGGAGTCCAGGCGGTCCATGATGCCGCCGTGGCCGGGCAGCAGCGTGCCCATGTCCTTGATGCCGAGGTCCCGCTTGATCATGGACTCACCGAGGTCGCCCAGCGTGGCGCTGACGGCGACCGCGAGGCCGAGGAGCAGGCCCTGCCACCACACGCCGTCGTCGATCAGGAACTGCATGCACAGCGCGCCCGCCGCCATCGAGAAGGCGACCGCTCCCAGCAGGCCCTCGCGGGTCTTGCCGGGGCTGATCCGCGGGGCGAGCTTGCGCTTGCCGAAGCGCCAGCCGACCGCGTACGCGCCGGTGTCGCTGACCACGGTGAGCGCCAGGAACGTCAGCACGCGCCACGGACCGTCCTCGGCCTTCAGCAGCATCGCGACGAACGTCGCCAGGAACGGCACGTAGAAGGCGGCGAAGACGCCCGCGGTGACGTCCTTGAGGTAACCCTCCGGCGGTGCCGTCATGCGCCAGACCAGCACCGCCAGCGTGGTGAGCGCCATGGCGATCCACGCGCCCTCCGCGCCCCGCGCGTACCCGGCGACGACCATGGCCGCGCCGCCCAGCGCCAGCGGGACGAGGGGCGCCTTGATGCCCTTGCGTTCGTCCAGCCGCGTGGTCAGCTCCCACAGGCCCACCACGACGGCGACGGCGATCACCCCGACGAAGGCGGCCTTGACGACGAACAGCGACGCGACGATCACCGCGCCGAGTCCGACGCCGACGCCTATCGCGGCACCGAGGTCCCGCCCCGCGCTCTTCTTCTGCGGTGCAGGCGCCGGCTGCGGGGCGTGGGGCATGGGCTCCGGATTCTGCGGCACCTCCCCCGGCAGGGGGCGGGCCCGCGTGGGCTCGTCTCGGAACAGGGGGCCGCTCAGCCGAGCGACCCCCCGGTCCGCATCCTGGTCTCCGCCGTGTTCGGGTACGTCGGGCACGATGGGCATGGGGCGCGTCTGCTGTGCGTTGTGCGCATCGTACGCGGGACCCGCCGGGACAGCTCCCCGGCCGGGTCCGTGGTCGGACGGCCCCCAGTACCCGGTCTGCGGCGTCCCCCAGGAAGAGTCGTTCATCAGACCTCGAGCAGCTCCGCTTCCTTGTGCTTCAGGAGCTCGTCCACCTGGGCGACGTACTTCGCCGTGGTGTCGTCGAGCTCCTTCTCCGCACGGCGGCCCTCGTCCTCGCCGACCTCGCCGTCCTTGATCAGCTTGTCGATGGCCTCCTTGGCCTTGCGGCGGACGGAGCGGATCGAGATCTTCGCGTCCTCGCCCTTGCCCTTGGCGACCTTGATGTACTCGCGCCGGCGCTCCTCGGTCAGCTCGGGGAACACCACCCGGATGATGTTGCCGTCGTTGCTCGGGTTGACGCCCAGGTCGGAGTCACGGATCGCCTGCTCGATGTTGCGCAGCGCGCTCTTGTCGAACGGGGTCACCACGGCCATGCGCGGCTCGGGCACGGAGAAAGAGGCCAGCTGGTTGATCGGCGTCGGCGCGCCGTAGTAGTCGGCCACGATCTTGTTGAACATCGCCGGGTGCGCACGGCCGGTGCGGATCGCGGCGAAGTCCTCCTTGGCGACCACGACGGCCTTCTCCATCTTCTCCTCGGCCTCGAGGAGGGTCTCTTCGATCACCACTTGCTCCTGCGTGTCTTGAGTAGGCCCGGCTGCGGTCCACGGTCGGGGCGGCGGCCGGCTGCGTCGCGTCTTCTTCCTGCACGGTTCACGACCGGCAGGACATTGTCCATCCCCCGGTCAGTTGTGCCCGGCCTGGTCGCCCACCAGCGTGCCGATCTTCTCACCCTTGACGGCGCGGGCGATGTTGCCCTCCTTCAGGAGTTCGAACACGACGATCGGCAGGCTGTTGTCACGGCAGAGCGTGACGGCCGTGGCGTCGGCGACCTTCAGGTCCCGGGTGATGACCTCGCCGTAGCCGAGGGCGTCGAACTTGACGGCGTCCGGGTTGGTCTTGGGGTCGGAGTCGTAGACCCCGTCGACACCGTTCTTGCCCATGAGGAGCGCCTCGGCGTCGATCTCGAGGGCGCGCTGGGCGGCGGTGGTGTCGGTGGAGAAGTACGGCATGCCCATACCGGCGCCGAAGATGACCACGCGGCCCTTCTCCAGGTGGCGCACGGCACGCAGCGGGATGTAGGGCTCGGCGACCTGGCCCATGGTGATGGCGGTCTGCACGCGGCAGTCGACGCCCTCCTTCTCCAGGAAGTCCTGGAGGGCGAGGCAGTTCATCACGGTGCCGAGCATGCCCATGTAGTCGGAGCGGGCGCGGTCCATGCCGCGCACCTGGAGCTCGGCTCCGCGGAAGAAGTTGCCGCCGCCGATCACGATCGCGATCTGCGCGCCGTCCCGTACGACGGCCGCGATCTCGCGTGCGATGGCGTGCACCACGTCGGGATCGACGCCCAGGCCTCCGCCCCCGGAGAAGGCCTCTCCGGACAGCTTCAGCAGAAACCGGCCGCGCACTTTGCCGTCGTCGCTCTTCTCAGCCTTGGTCGTCATGGTCGAATCCCGCCTCTTTCACGTGTTGCACATACGAAGAAGGCCATTGCCGGTGGGGCGTGGTTCGCATCCCATGCGGCAATGGCCTCCTCGTCAGATCTGCTGTCGCCCGGCACGCGCGCGTGCGTGGACGCGTGTCCGAACGACTGCTGTCGACCCTATCGGGGTCGCGCGCCCGTCGCGGTGCGGACTCAGATGCCGACCTTGATGCGCGTGAAGCGCTTCAGGGTGACACCGGCCTCGTCCAGGACCTTCTGGACGGACTTCTTGTTGTCCAGCGCGTAGGGCTGGCCGAGCAGCGTGGCGTCCTTGAAGAAGCCGTTGAGGCGACCCTCGACGATCTTCGGCAGGGCGGCCTCGGGCTTGCCCTCGGCGCGGGTGGTCTCCTCGGCGACGCGGCGCTCGGACTCGACGACCTCGGCCGGGACGTCGTCCTTGGAGAGGTACTTCGGCGCGAAGGCGGCGATGTGCTGGGCGACGCCCTTGGCGATCTCGGCGTTGGGCTTGTCCAGCTCGACGAGCACACCGATCTGCGGGGGCAGGTCGGGCATCGTGCGGTGCATGTACGCCGTCACGTAGCCGCCGGCGAACTGCGCGAAGCGGTCCAGGACGATCTTCTCGCCCAGGTTGGCGTTGGCCTCGTCCACGAACGCCTGGACGGTCTTGCCGGCCTCGATCTCGGAGGCGAGCAGGGTCTCGAGGTCGGCCGGAGAGGTCTTGGCGACGTGCTCGGCGATGGCGGCGGCCACGGCCTGGAACTTCTCGCCCTTGGCGACGAAGTCCGTCTCGCACTTCAGCTCGACGAGGACACCGGAGGAGTTGTCGTCGGCGATGATCGAGACCACGGCGCCGTTCTCGGCGGAGCGGCCCTCGCGCTTGGCGACGCCCTTCTGGCCCTTGATGCGGAGCGCCTCGACGGCCTTGTCGACGTTGCCGTCGGCCTCGTCCAGCGCCTTCTTGCAGTCCATCATGCCGGCGCCGGTGAGCTCCCGGAGCTTCTTGACGTCGGCGGCGGTGTAGTTCGCCATGAGTCTGTGAATCTTTCTCGAAGTCTGGAGGTTCGAAGATCGGCGGGGCGGGACCGCCGCGCGGACAGGTCCCGGGCCACCGCCGGTCTACGGGTGAACGGCGGGAGCGGACGTCATGTCACCGCTCCCGCCGTCATCGGCTCTGACGGAGGGGTCAGGCCTGCTCGGCCGGGGCCTCGGCGGCCGGGGCCTCGGCGGCGGGCGCCTCGGCAGCGGGCTCCTCGGCCGGCTTCTCGCCCTCGGCGGCCGGAGCGGCCTCCTCGGCCTTCTTCTCGCCCTCGAGCAGGTCGCGCTCCCACTCGGCCAGCGGCTCACCGGCGGCCTTCTCGCCCTTGCCCTCGCCGCCGCCGGAGCGGGCGATGAGGCCCTCGGCCACGGCGTCGGCGATCACGCGGGTGAGCAGGGTGACGGAGCGGATCGCGTCGTCGTTGCCCGGGATCTTGTAGTCGACCTCGTCGGGGTCGCAGTTGGTGTCGAGGATGGCGACGACCGGGATGTTGAGCTTCCGGGCCTCGCCGACCGCGATGTGCTCCTTCTTGGTGTCCACGATCCAGACGGCGCTGGGCACCTTCTGCATCTCGCGGATACCGCCGAGGGTCTTCTCCAGCTTCGCCTTCTCGCGGGAGAGGACCAGCAGCTCCTTCTTGGTGAGGCCGGAGGCGGCCACGTCCTCGAAGTCGATCTGCTCGAGCTCCTTGAGGCGCTGCAGGCGCTTGTAGACGGTCGAGAAGTTGGTGAGCATGCCGCCCAGCCAGCGCTGGTTGACGTAGGGCATGCCGACGCGGGTGGCCTGCTCGGCGATGGCCTCCTGCGCCTGCTTCTTCGTGCCGACGAACATGACCGTGCCGCCATGGGCCACGGTCTCCTTGACGAACTCGTAGGCGCGGTCGATGTACGACAGCGACTGGAGCAGGTCGATGATGTAGATGCCGTTGCGCTCGGTGAAGATGAAGCGCTTCATCTTCGGGTTCCAACGACGGGTCTGGTGACCGAAGTGGACGCCGCTCTCCAGCAGCTCCCGCATCGTGACGACGGCCATGGCCGTATCTCCTTGAATTGCTCGGTTGTGCCGCGGGTGCCGGACGGCTCCCGCGCCTGACGCCCACGACGCGCCGTGCCACGAAGGACCGAGGGGCGCTGACACCGGGCCACGGCCGTGACCGGTCCCGATGTCGGGGCGTGCGAAGTCGACCCGGTGGCCCGGGTCGCCACCAGAAGTGTACGGGACCCGCGGGGTGCCGGGTGACGCCGTTGTCCACAGCCCGGGTGGCCGTCCACAGGTCCGGCGGGGATCACGTCCTCGGGAGACGCTTCCGCCATGCGACGACAGGGATGGAACGAGGGACGTGGGTGGCGTGAACGGGACGACCGGAGCGGGCGGGACGGCCGGACCTGGCGGTGTGTACGGCTGGTGCTGGTGGTGGCCCTGACCGTGGCGGCACTGCTGGCGCCGCCGGCGTCACGGCTGTTCGCGGCGGGGACGGAGGACGTGGCGTCACCGCCTTCACCGCCGGCCGGCGGGGGCGCGCGCCGAGCCGCGGACGACGCCGTTCCGGCCATCGCCCGTACCTGGCCGGTGGGGGTACGCCCCCAGGTGCTGCGCGGCTGGGAACCGCCGGCGACCGTCTACGGGCCCGGGCACCGGGGCGTCGATCTCGCGGCGGCTCCGGGGACTCCGGTACGGGCGATGACGGACGGCCGGGTGTCGTTCGCGGGCCGGGTGGCCGGGAAGGGCGTCGTCTCGGTGGAACTCGCCGGCACCGGCGATCCGCCGCTGCGCACCACCTACGAACCCGTGCGCGCCTCGGTGCCCCAGGGCGCGGAGGTGACGGCGGGCGAGGTGGTCGGCACGGTGGAGGCGGGGGGCTCCCACTGCGCGGCCCCGTGCGTGCACTGGGGTCTGCTGCGGGGCGAAAGCTACCTGGACCCGCTCTCCTTGCTGCCCCCGTGGCTGCTCCACCGGGGTCCGTCCCGGCTCCTCCCGGTGCTCGGGGTGCCCCTGCCCTGAGGGCTTCCAGGCTCCGGTACGGGCCGGCAGGCTCCGGGATCCGAGCGCCGGACGTCAGCCCCGGACGCCGCCCAGCGCCAGGGAGACCGCCGCCCGGGCGATCACGTCGGGGTGCTCCGCCGCCCCCAGCTCGATGCGGCGCACGGCGGCGTCGACCACGCCCTGGAGCAGCATGGCGGTGAGGCGCGGCTCGGTGTGCCCCAGCTCGGCGAGCGCCTCGACGATCATGGCGATGAGTCCGCCGTGGGCCGCGCGGATCTTCTCGCGGGCGCCGGCGTCCAGTTCGCTCGCGGAGATCGCGACGACCGCGCGGTGCCGACGGTCCCCCACCAGTTCCAGCTGCTTGCGGACGTACGCCTCGATCTTGCCCTCGGGGCCCTCGGCGTCCGCCATCGCCGCCTCGACCTCGGCCGCCCAGACGGGGAAGTCGGCCTCGCACAGCTCCTCGACGACGGCCGCCCGCGAGCGGAAGTACTCGTACACGGAGGACCGGGCGAGGCCCGTGCGCTCGGCGAGGGCCGGGAAGGTCAGCGCCTCCGTACCGCCCTCGGACAGCAGGGAGCGTGCCGCGTCCAGCAGGGCGGCTCGCTGCATCGACCGGTGCTCGGCCACGGAGGCCGCTCGAATCCTTGGCACGTCGTCCACTTTACGGATGCCCCGCCCACGGCGGCCAGGGGTCGGGCCGGCCGGTCATCGCGGCCACCGCCGGGCTCAGCGGCCGAAACTCGCCAGCTTGGCGCGCAGCTGGAGCACGGACTTGGTGTGGATCTGGCTGACCCGGCTCTCGGTCACGCCCAGGACGTTGCCGATCTCGGCCAGCGTGAGGCCCTCGTAGTAGTACAGCGTGACCACGGTCTTCTCGCGCTCGGGCAGGGTGTTGATGGCCCGCGCCAGGAAGCGGCGCAGCTCCCGGTCCTCGGCGACCTCCACCGGGTTGTCGGCAGCGGTGTCCTCCAGGGTGTCCATGAAGCTCAGCTGGTCGCCCCCGTCGCCGCCGGCGTGCAGCAGCTCCTCCAGGGCGACGACGTTCGCGAGCGAGAGCTGGCTGAACACCGCGTGCAGTTCGCCGACGGTGATGCCCATCTCGGCGGCGACCTCGTTCTCCGTCGGCGTGCGCCGCAGCCGCGCCTCGAGGGTGGCGTAGGCGCGCTCCACGTTGCGCGCCTTCTGCCGTACCGAGCGGGGGATCCAGTCCAGCGCCCGCAGTTCGTCGATCATCGCGCCGCGGATGCGGGTGATCGCGTACGTCTCGAACTTGATCTCGCGGTCGACGTCGAACTTCTCGATCGCGTCGATCAGCCCGAAGACCCCGGAGGAGACGAAGTCCGCCTGCTCGACGTTGGGCGGCAGACCCACGCTGACCCGGCCGGCGACGTACTTCACCAGCGGCGAGTAGTGCAGGATCAACTGCTCCCGCAGACGTTCGTCCCCCGTCGCCTTGTACGACCGCCACAGCTCGTCGAGCGTCGAGGGAGCGGGCGGCCGCACGCTGCCACCGTCGCGGGCGGCTGGGGGGATCGCCGCCCGGTCGGACCCGGAGGTGTGCTGGGGCATTCGTCGCCTAGTGCCGTTCTGCCGTGGGCTGGTACTGCCTGGTCGCGTTGTCTGTCCGATGTCTGTTCTGGCCTGTCCGTGTCTGGGCCCTCGTGAGCGTAGCGTGACTACGGCGTCGCGGTGTGCGAAGAACGGGGGCCGAGCCGTGCGCAGATACGTTCCGGGGGCCGTCCCGCCGGGGCACATCCGTCGCTCTGCGTGATCACCCGGATACCCCAACCGGCGTATTTTCCACGGCGTGTCGGGGTTCCCCCGGACGGCCGAACACGCTGTGTCAACGGACATCGGCACCGGCCCGGAGCGAGATCATCGCCTGGCGCGTCAACTTCCAGCCGTCGCCGTGTCGTTCGACGTAACCAAGTGCTCGGAGCTCGTACAACTTCGCGATCGCGTCGTCCGGCGTGGTCTGCGCCGTGCGGGCGACGTCGTCCGGGCGGGCCGCCCCGCGGGCCGGCAGCGCGGCGAGGACCTGGCGGACCGCCGGGTCCAGCAGGTCGCGGGGCAGGACCGGCCCCCTGCGCTCCGGTGCGAGCTCGCCCATGTCGCCGACCAGTTCGACGATCTCGTCGGCGGCGGTGACCAGGACGGCGTCCTGCCGGAGCAGTTCGTGCACCCCGGCGGAGAGGCCGCTGGTGGCCGGGCCCGGCACCCCCATCGTGTGGCGTCCCAGGCGGCGGGCGGCGCGGACGGTCACCAGGGAGCCGCTGCGGTGGGCTGCCTCCACGACGGCCGTACCCCGCGTGAGGGCGGCGATCACGCGGTTGCGGAGGATGAATCGACTGGGCGTCGGATGCTCGCCCGGCGGCAACTCGCCGACCACCAGCCCCTGTTCGGCGATACGGTTGATCAGCCCGGCGTGTCCGCGCGGGTAGGGACGATCCACCCCGCAGGCGAGCACGGCGACGGTCGCGCCGCCCGCGCCGAGCGCCCCGCGGTGGGCGGCGCCGTCGATGCCGTAGGCGCCGCCGGAGACGACGATCCAGCCCTTCTCCGCGAGTCCCGCCGCGAGGGTGGCGGCCATGAACGCGCCGTACTCGGTGCAGGCGCGGGCGCCGACGAGGGCGACGGATCGCAGCGCCCACATCCGCAGGTCCGCGCTGCCGCGCACCCACAGGCCGAGCGGGCGGGCGTCCCCGAGGTCGTCGAGCTGGCGGGGCCACTCGGCGTCCCCGGGACTCACGAACCGCACGCCGGCGTCCCGTGCGACGGCGAGATCCCGGCGCGGGTCGGCCCGCTCGGCCCTCGCCAGCAGCCCGGCCCACCGCTTGGCGCTGACGCCCGGCAGTGGCTCCCCGCCCTGCCTCAGCCGCCGCACCACGGCATCCACACCGAGTTCACGCACCCAACGCCCGCCGGCCTCGTCACCGGGTTCGAGGACGCGGGTGAGGAAGACGCGGCCGAGGGGACCGCCCGGTGCGGTCGGGCCGGTCGGCCCCGGTGATCCGGTCGACTCGGTGAGCCCCGTGAGCCCCGTGGGACCCGTCGACCCGGCCGGTTCGGCCGGTTCGGTCGGACCGTGCGGCCCGCTCGCCTGGCTCATACCCCCGCCCCGATCGTCATCGGCACCCCGCGCGGGACGCCCGTGCGCAGCTGCAGGGCGAGGGCGACGTCACCGGCGTCGGGGCGGTCGTGGCCGGCCAGGTCGGCGACGGTCCAGGCGACCCGCAGCACCCGGTCGAGCCCCCGCGCAGTCAGCACGCCCCGCTCCAGGCTGCGCTCGGCCTCGTCCATGGCGCCCGGTGCGGCCTGCCAGCGGCTGCGCAGTTCACGCCCGGGGATCTCGCTGTTGAGGCGCCAGGGGGTGCCGTGGAACCGCGCGGCGGCGCGGTCCCGGGCCGAGCGCACCCGGTCGGCGACCGTGGCGGTGGCCTCGCCCCGGGCGCCCGCCGCCGTCAGCGCGCCACGGGTGACGGCATCGACCTCGACCCGCAGGTCGACCCGGTCGAGCAGCGGTCCGGAGAGCCGGGCCTGGTAGCGGCGGATGGCCGAGGACGGGCACTCGCACCGGTCGTCGGTGCGGGAGAACCGGCCGCAGGGGCACGGGTTGGCCGCGAGCACCATGAGGAAGCGCGCCGGAAAGCGCACGACGCCCGCGCTGCGCGCGATGACCACGTGCCCCGCCTCCAGCGGCTGGCGCAGGGCGTCCAGCGCCTTGCTGCTGAACTCGGGGGTCTCGTCCAGGAACAACACGCCTCGGTGCGACAGGGACACCGCTCCCGGCCGGGCCGTCCCCGGACCGCCGCCGACGAGGGCCTGCATGGTGGCCGAGTGGTGCGGCGCGCAGTAGGGCGCGGTGTCGATCAGCGGCCGGCCCGGCGGCAGCAGACCCGCCACCGAGTGCACCGCCGTCACCTCCAGGGAGGCTTGCCGGTCCAGCGGCGGCAGGACGGACGGCATCCGCTCCGCGAGCATCGTCTTCCCGGCACCGGGCGGGCCCTCGAGAAACAGGTGGTGTCCGCCCGCCGCGGCCACCTCGACCGCCGTGCGCGCCGCGTGCTGGCCCACGACGTCGGCGAGGTCGTGCCCCTGGTCGTACCGGCCCGGGCCGCCGCTCATGGCCGTGACCGCTCCGCTGCCGGGATCGCGCAGTCCTGCCATCAGGGGGTCGGGCCGCTCCGGCTCCAAGGGATCCTCGTCGGGCACCGGTTCGTCGGTGAGGACCGCGATGAGCTGGCGCAGGCTGCGCACGCCCAGCACGGACACGCCCGGCACCAGGGCGGCCTCGGCGGCGGCGCACTCGGGCACCACCACCTGCTCGAAGCCCGCATCCGCCGCGGCCAGCACCGACGGGAGGATGCCTCGCACCGGCCGCACCCGACCGTCCAGCCCCAGCTCGCCGATCATCACGATGTCGGAGAGAACGCGGGGGTCGATCCGCTCGGCGGCGCCGAGCACCGCGCAGGCGACAGCGAGGTCGAAGCCGCTGCCGGCCTTCGGCACCGACGCCGGGCTCAGTCCCACGGTGAGCTTCTTCTGCGGCCACTCGCCGCCGGAGTTGACCACGGCGGCCCTGACCCGGTCCCGGCTCTCCGTCAGGCTCTTGTCCGGCAGCCCCACCAGCGTGAACGCGGCGACTCCCGGCTCCAGGTCGGCCTGCACCTCGACGACAACGCCCTCGACGCCGACGAGGGTCACCGAACACGTACGGGCGAATCCCATGTCAGGCCGCCCCCCTGACGTGCTCGACGACGGGAGCGCCGCGTCTCGGGAGCAGCACGCCGACCAGGTCGATGCGGACGCCGCCGGGCGGGGCTCCCCCGTGTTCCTGGAGCCAGCGTTCCGCCAGACCGCGCAGCCGGCTCGCCTTGGCCGGCGTGACAGCCGCCATGGGGTGCTGGAAGGAACCGGTGCGGCGGGTCTTCACCTCGCAGACGACCAGGGCGTCGCCGTCCCGCGCCACGATGTCGATCTCGCCGGTCCGGCCGCAGCGCCAGTTGCGCGCCACCACCGTCATCCCGGCCTGGGTGAGCCGCCGGGCGGCCAGCGTCTCCCCGTACCTCCCGAGCGCGCCGCGGGCCCGCCCGCCGCGTTCCTGCGGCCCTCCGCGGCCCGGCTCTGCCTGGGCCGCCACCCCGCGACCGCGTACCTGCTCCGTGTCCTGCCGTGCGTCCATGCCGGCACCACCTCCGGCGCCAACCGTCACGCACCCCCGCCGGTTCCCGCCGCGTCACGTGCACAACCGGACGACTGTGGACAACCCCGCCACCCACAAGGGTGACCTCACCCGCTCGGCAGCTCCAGATCGTTCTTGTTGAGCTCCTCGATGTTCACGTCCTTGAACGTGAGTACGCGCACCTGCTTCACGAAGCGGGCGGGCCGGTACATGTCCCAGACCCAGGCGTCCGCCATGGAGACCTCGAAGAACACCTCGCCCTGGACCGAGTGGACCTGCATCTCGTAGTCGTTGGTGAGGTAGAAACGCCGTTCGGTCTCGATCACGTATTTGAACAGACCGACGACATCGCGGTACTCCCGGTAGAGCTTCAGCTCCATCTCGGTCTCGTACTTCTCGAGGTCCTCGGCGCTCATGGCATGTTCCCCTTCAGCCGTGCGATCCCACCATTGTGCGCCAGTCCCGGGAGTCACCGGACGATTTCGGTGTCCAGGGTCACGGGCGCGGCCGGGGGGCCGTCGTCGAGCAGCTTCCGCAGCAGCCCGGCGAGCTTGGTCGGATACACCGTCTCACGGGCGTCGAGCAGTTCCGGGCAGGTCCACCAGCGCGCTCCCGCGACACTGCGCCGCTCCAGCTCGGTCAGGGCCGTGGCCGCGGTCGCCGTCTGCGTCGTACGGGCCAGGTAGTACCACTCGTCCTGGTCCCACTGGCGGCCCGCGAACGGGAAGGAGCAGCGCCGCCGCCACAGCACGGGGCCGAGGTCGACGTCGGTGATGCCGGTCTCCTCGGCGAGTTCCCTGAGGGCGGCCTGTTCACGGGTCTCGTCGCCCTCCACGCCGCCGCCGGGGGTGAACCACCAGTCGGTGCCGGGGTCGTCCGGTTCGTGGCCGTGCAGCAGCAGGATGCGGTCCCGCGGGTCGAGCAGGACCACCCGGGCGACCCTGCGCAACCCGCCCGCACAGGTGTCCGGCGCCGTCGGCGCGGGTTCAGCGGCCACCGGTGCTCCCCGCCGCGTTCCGGGCCCGGGACGCGGCCGCGCGCTTGGCCAGCGGCCCGTAGGCGGCGCCCCCGAGCACCAGCACCGCGCCACCGGTCACCGCGGCGAGCACGGTCGGCAGCGGTCCGGACGTGGAGAGGGGGCCGAGCTGTTCGAAGCCGGTGGGCTTGGCGAGCATGCCGTCCATCGGCCAGACCACGGCGTCCACCCGGGCCCGGACGGCGTCGCGGGAGACCGTGCCGCCGGCGGCGTCGGTCAGGTGAGCCGTGGAGTCGACCGAGCCGGAGCGCTCGTCGCCGAGCAGGAACAGGCGGCCCTTCGGCACGGTCACCTCGGGGAAGACGGCGGACCGCGCCATCGGGTCCTCGGGGAGATACGGTTCTTCGATCTCCTTGCCGTTGACCGTGAGCTTGCCGTTCTCACAGCAGGAGACGGTGTCGCCGCCGACGGCGACGACCCGCTTCACCATGGGCGCGTTCGACCAGGTCGCGTCCGTGAACACGACGACGTCGCCGCGGCGGACCTCGCCGCCGTCGATGCGCTCGGCCAGCACCCGCTCGCCGGCGCCGATCGTCGGGGCCATCGAGGTGGTCGGCACGGTGTACGGCCGGTAGACCACCGCTCCCCAGGCGAACCCGCCGAGGAACAGCACCAGCCCGAGCACGACGGCCACGTTGGACAGCACCTGTCCGGTCCGGCCGGCCCGTGCCGTGCCGGAGCCGCCGCTGCCCGGGACCGTACGCGTCGTGCTCTGACCGCTCATGGGCGGCACCCTACCCCGGCGGTACGCGGGCGGGTCAGCCCTCCCCGCGCCCCGCTGTCAGGCGCGACGGCGCCGCCACAGCACGAACGGCACCGCGCCGGCCAGCGCGACCGCGGGCGGCGCGACCGTCAGGGCCGCCGCGTTCTGCGCCGGGGTGTCCAGGCCGGGCTGGTCGAAGGTGTCCGGGACGGGCAGGTTGGTCCAGCGGTTGATCGGCCAGGCGATGACCACGGCGCGGCCGACGACCTTGTCGACGGGGACGAAGCCCTGGTTGCTGTCGGCCGTGTTGTAGCGGGAGTCCCGGGAGTTCTGCCGGTGGTCGCCCATGACCCAGATGTGGTCCTCGGGCACCTTCACCTTGAACTGGCCGCCCTGGTCGTCCTGGCTGCACGGGGTGTTGCCCGGGTACACGTACGGCTCGTTCAGCGCCTTGCCGTTGACCTTCAGCGGGCCGGTGCCCTTGCACTCGACCGTGTCGCCGCCGACGCCGATGACCCGCTTGATCAGGTCCTTCTCCTCCGCGGACGGCATCAGGCCGATGAAGCTGAGAGCCTCCTGCAGCGCGTTGGGGTCGGGGGTCGGCTCGCCCGCCAGCCAGTTGTCGGGGTCGTGGAAGACGACGACCTCGCCGCGCTCGGGCTCGGAGCCGAACCACGGGGTCAGCTTGTCGACCAGGACCCGGTCACCCTGCTGGAGGGTGTTCTGCATCGAGTCGGAGGGGATCGAGAACGCCTGCACGAGGAACGTCTTGATCAGCAGCGCCAGGACGAGCGCGATGCCGATGAGGATCGGCAGCTCCTTCCAGAAGGAGCGCTGCTGCTTCTTCGGCCGGTCCTGCTCCGAGCCGTCCGGCTCCTGGCCGCCGGTCCGCGTCCCGTCCTCGTTCACTCCGCCGTCCTCGACCGCACGCTCGTCACTCCCGGAGAACGCGGCGTGTCCCGCGCCCGGTTCGCCCGGCCCCGCGGAGCCTCCGCGGGGCTCCTCGCCACCCTGACCGGACCGTGCGCCCACCGCCACATCCCCCACGCCGACTCCTCACTCTCTGCCGCCGCCCGCGCCATGCCCGGCGCAGGCCCACCACTCCCATAACGAGCGGGAGTTCCGCAGGGCTCGGGAGCTGGACCATCTCTTCACGTTGGCCGGGATCGTCCGGGGCAACCCTATGCGACGTCGGCGCGCCGGCGATCGACCCCGGCGCCGAGTCGGACACGGAGGCGTACGTCGTGGGCTCGTCGAGCGTGCTCCAGTGGCCGAGCGGCCAGGCGATGACCACGGCCCGGCCCACCACCTCGTCCTCGGACACGGTGCCGCCGTAGTCGGTGTCCTGGTGGGAACGGGAGTCCGCGGAGTTCGCGCGGTGGTCGCCCATCACCCACAGCCGGCCCTCCGGCACGGTGACGTCGAAGGGCGTCAGCGAGGGGGCGTTGCCGGGATAGAGGTAGTCCTCGTCCAGCGGGACGCCGTTGACGGTGACGCGGCCCTGGGTGTCGCAGCACTGGACGCGGTCGCCGCCGACCCCGACGACCCGCTTGATCAGGTCCTTCTCGTTGTCCGACGGCAGCAGACCGATGAAGGTGAGGCCCTCCTTGATCTGCTTGATGCCGGCCGGGTCCTCCGCCTTCGGCGCGGTCCGCTCGTCCTGGAGCCAGCCGCCGGGGTCCTTGAACACGACGACGTCGCCGCGCTCGGGCCTGGAGCCGAACCAGGGGGTGAGCTTGTCGACGAGGACGCGGTCGCCGATCCGGATCGTCTGCTCCATGGAACCGGACGGGATGACGAACGCCTGCACGAGGAACGTCTTCAGCACCAGCGCGATCAGGACGGCGACGCCGATGAGGAGCGGGATCTCCTTGACTGCGCTGCGCCTGCGGCGGCGCTTGACCTTGCGCTGGAGCTTGCGCCGTTCGGCGCGGGTACGGCCGGAGGAGGGGGTGACGGCCCGGCGGGCCCCGGTGGGCAGCAGGTTCTCGGCGGCGCTCGCCGGCACGCCGCGGGGCTTGCCTCGGTTACCCATGACCGCCCCCCGCCGGTGCGGCCGCGTCCGCCTCCCGCACCCCCGCGGAAGCCTCGGCCGTCTCCCGCACGCCCGCGGAATCACCGGCCACGCCCGCCCCGGAGGCACGCCCGGACCCACCGGCCACGCCCGCCCCGGAGGCACGCCCGGACCCACCGGCCACGCCCGCCCCGGAGGCACGCCCGGACCCACCGGCCACGCCCGCCCCGGAAGCACGCCCGGACCCACCGGCCGCCCCCGCGACCCCCGCCGCCCCCGGTCGCGCGGATGCCTCCCCCGCCGGCACCCCCGCGTACGCGTCCGTCGGCTCCAGAAGGCCGGCGCGGCCGAACGGCCACACGACGCCCTCGGCGCGCCCGATGACGTCCTCGACCGGCACCATCCCGCCACCGGGCGACCCGAGACGGTCACGCGAGTCACTGGAGTTGCTGCGGTGGTCGCCGAGGACGAACAGCCGCCCCTCGGGCACGACCACGTCGAACCGCACCGTGGAGGGGCTGTCACCGGGGAACAGGAAGCCCGACTCGTCGACCGACCGGCCGTTCACCCGGATCCTCCCCTCCGCGTCACAGCAGACCACGTGGTCCCCGCCCACCCCGACGACCCGTTTGATGTAGTCGGCGTCACCGAAATACCCGGCGCCGTCGAACACGATCACGTCGCCGCGGTCCGGCCCGTCGCCGAAGCGGTACGCCAGCTTGTTCACGAGAACGCGGTCGCCGACCGTCAGTCCCTTCTCCATCGATCCGCTCGGGATCTCGAAGGGCCGCGCCACGAACGTGTTGACCGCCAGCAGGAACAGCAGGCAGAGCAGCAGGGTCAGCGTGATCCGCCCGCCGGGCAGCCGGTCCGTGAGGCGCGACACCAACGCGGAACGCGACCGCCCCTCCGGCCCCGGCGCGCCCGAGGAGTCCTCGGGGTCCGGGGGGAGGGAGCGGTCGCGCTCCGTCGGCTGTGCTTCGGTGTCCATCGGGGCCAGATGCTATCCGGCCGCGATGTGACGCCGGTAAAGCGCTCAGTTCTCGCGCTTCTCCTTGATCTTCGCGGCCTTGCCGCGGAGCTCACGGAGGTAGTACAGCTTGGCGCGGCGGACGTCACCCTTGGTGACGAGCTCGATCTTCTCCACGATCGGGGTGTGCACCGGGAAGGTGCGCTCGACGCCGACGGAGAAGGAGACCTTGCGGACCGTGAAGGTCTCGCGCACGCCGGAACCCTGGCGGCGGATCACCACGCCCTTGAACTGCTGCACACGGGAGCGGTTGCCCTCGATGACGCGCACGTGGACGTTGACGGTGTCGCCGGGACGGAAGTCCGGGACGTCGCTGCGGAGCGACGCGGAGTCGACGGAGTCGAGCAGGTGAGACATGTCGTCTGCTTTCTTCGCTGATGCCGCAGGTCATCAACGGCAACTAGGTTCGGGATCGGGCTGTGCGGTTCGGGGCGGGCGTCGTGTCCCCCTGCGGCAGGGGCGCTCGCCGGACGGCGCACAACAGCGGCCTATTCTTCCACGCCGCCGGTCCTGCGCCAAAATCGGCCGTACGGCTCCCCTTCGGGGTCCGGTTCCCAGCCGAGGATGGACAGCATCTCCCGGTCCTTCTTGTCGAAGGCCTCGGGTTCGCAGCGTTCGACGAGGTCGGGGCGGTGGGCGGTGGTCCGCCGCAGCGCCTCGTCGCGCCGCCAGCGGGCGATCTTCCCGTGGTGGCCGCTGAGCAGCACGTCCGGGATCTCCCGGCCGCGCCAGGACGGCGGCTTGGTGTAGACGGGGCCCTCCAGCAGGTTGGCCATGGCGCCGGGGGCGAAGGAATCGTCGCGGTGCGACTCGGCGTTGCCGAGGACGCCCGGGAGCAGCCGCGCCACCGCCTCGGTGACGACCAGGACCGCGGCCTCGCCGCCGGCCAGGACGTAGTCGCCGATGGACACCTCGTACACCGGCATGCGGGTGGCGTACTCGTCGACGACGCGGCGGTCGATGCCCTCGTAACGGGCCGGGGTGAAGATCAGCCAGGGCCGCCCGGAGAGGTGGACGGCGAGTTCCTGGGTGAAGGGGCGGCCGCTCGGGGTGGGGACGATCAGGGCGGGCTCGCCCGCACCGCGCTCGTAGCCGTCCGCCAGCACCGAGTCCAGCGCGTCCCCCCAGGGCTCGGTCTTCATGACCATGCCGGGACCGCCGCCGTACGGGGTGTCGTCGACGGTGTTGTGCCGGTCGTACGTCCAGTCGCGCAGGTCGTGGACGTGCACGTCGAGCTGTCCGCGGACGCGCGCCTTGCCGACGAGGGAGACGTTCAGCGGGTCGAGGTACTCGGGGAAGATCGTGACGACGTCGAGCCGCATCAGGCGTCGTCCCCGGATTCCGTGGCGTCCCGGGACGAGGCGACCTCGGCGCGGTCGTCGATCAGACCGGGCGGCGGGTCGATGACCGCGCGCTGCTCCTCCAGGTCGATCTCGGTGACGATCTCCTGGACGAAGGGCACGAACACCTCGGTGCCGTCCGGGCGCTCGACGACGAAGAGGTCCTGGGTGGGCAGGTGGGAGATCTCGGTGATCCGGCCGACCGCCTCGCCGTCCTCGGTGACGACGTCGAGGTCGATCAGCTGGTGGTCGTAGTACTCGTCCTCGCCCTCGGGCAGTTCCTCGGGGTCGACGTCGGCGATGAGGAGGGTGTTGCGCAGGGCCTCGGCGCCGTTGCGGTCGTGGACGCCCTCGAAGCGCAGCAGCAGGCGGCCGCTGTGCACCCGGCCGCTCGCGATGGTCAGCGGCCCGGTGGAGGCCGGGTCGGTGGCCAGCACGGCGCCGGGGCCGAGCCTCAGCTCCGGCTCGTCGGTGCGGACCTCGACGGTGACCTCGCCCTTGATGCCGTGGGCGCGGCCGATACGAGCGACTACCAGCTGCACTGTGTTCGTTCTCCTGTCATACGACTGCGGGCCGGGGACGGCCCAGTGGCCCTCCCCGGCCCGAGCCGGTGCTGCTTGCGGCGTCAGCGGACGTGGTCCACGTCGACGAGGTCGACGCGGACACCGCGGCCGCCGATGGCGCCCACGACGGTGCGCAGAGCGCGCGCGGTGCGGCCGTTGCGGCCGATCACCTTGCCGAGGTCGTCCGGGTGGACCCGGACCTCGAGCACGCGACCGCGGCGCAGGTTGCGCGAGGCGACCTGCACATCGTCAGGGTTGTCGACGATGCCCTTCACGAGGTGCTCGAGAGCCTCCTCGAGCATGCTCAGGCCTCGGTCGACGCAGACGAAGAGGACTCAGCAGCGGCCTCGTCCTTCTTCTCAGCCTTCTTCTTCTGGGTGATGGCCTCACCCTTGCCCTCGTCCTCGCCGCCGATGGCCTCGAAGGACGGGCGGGCGGGCTTCTCGGGCTGCTGCAGCAGAGGCGCCGGGGCGGGCTCGCCCTTGAACTTCTGCCAGTCGCCGGTCTTCTTCAGGATGGCGAGCACGGGCTCGGTCGGCTGGGCGCCGACGGAGAGCCAGTACGCCACACGCTCGGCGTCGACCTCCATCACCGACGGGTTGTACGTCGGGTGGTACTTGCCGATCTCCTCGATGGCCCGGCCGTCACGGCGGGTACGGGAGTCGGCGACGACGATGCGGTAGTGAGGCGAACGGATCTTGCCCAGACGCTTCAGCTTGATCTTGACTGCCACGGGAGTGGGTTCTCCTGGATTTGACGTGGTGGGGCACGGCGAGTGAGCCGCGTGGGGTTGCGGTACCCGAGTGCCCGATGGACGCGTCAGCCGGAGGAGAGAGGGGTCCTGTGCGGCTGTCGAGTACAGCTAGCCATTGTGCCACACCCTGAGGGGCCGGACGGCCCCGGGGCGAGGGCACGTGGGCACGACGGAGCGGCACCCGGCGCGCGCTGCTTCCGCGCCGGGTGCGTCCGGCGGCCGGCGGGGCCGGGCCCCGGCACCCACGAGGTGCCGGGGCCTCAGCTCGCCGCGACGACTTCCGGGATCCGGAACGGCTTTCCGCAGCCGCCGCAGACGATGGGCGCCTGCGCCAGCACCGACGGGACGACGCGCACGTTGCGGCCGCAGTCGCAGACCGCCTTGACGCGCACGCCGCCGCCGGACGAGCCGTGCCGCGCGGCCGGACCGCGGAAGCTGCGGGCGGTGTCGCCCGCGGTCGCCGCGGTGTGGGCCTTGAGGGCACGCTGGAGACGCTCCGTCGTCGGGCGGTAGCGGCGCTTCGCCTCGGGAGTGAGCGTGACCAGCGAGAAGCCGCTGCTCGGGTGCGGCTCCTCGGGGTGGTCCAGCCCCAGCTCCTCGGCGATGGCCAGGAACCTGCGGTTGTGGTACCGGCCGGCTCGGGATGTGTCGCGCACGCCGCGCGCGGCGGCGATGCCGTGGACTGCCTCGTGCAGCAGTCGCTCGAAGGAGAGTTCGTGCCCGCACGCGGACGACGACTCTCCGATCAGGGACTCGGGCGCGGCGAGATCGGGCAGTTCGGGGTGGTACCGCTGAATGTCGGCCCACGCCTGTGCCAGCTCTGCGGCGAGAACAGGTGGTGTCTGTGTCGTGCTCACGTAATGACAACGAGCCGGGGTGCCTCTGTGTTCCGATTCCGGGGCATCCCAAATAATTTGCACGTACCCGTCAGTTGCCGCTGATGCGTCCTGACGAACACGGGTGCGCTGATCTGCGGAGAAGCCTCGCAGCTCACCGCAAGGTGGTGCGTAGGCTGACGTACGCCCCCGCGTGTATCCGGTCTGCACGCGCCGGTGCGCGTGCGCCCCTCGGACGCGCAAGGGCCCTTTCGGCCGCCCTCGCGGCGGGAGGCGGCGTCCGGTTCACCCGGAACGCCGTGACCGCAGAACCTACCGGGTCCGCCCCCGGCGCCGCGAACCGCCCCTCCCTCCGGACCCCGGCGCTCCGTCGCCGTTGGCCGGAACGTTCCGCGGAACGACTCCGCCGTGACGGACCGAACGGCCCCCTGATTACCGGAAGGTGAATTCTTGCCACTGGCATGAGCAACTGCCGAACGGCCGCCCCCTTCCACTGGACGACACGTCGAGGGCGGAGTTTCCTGGCATACGGGGGGTGTGCGGGCGCACTGCACGGGGGCCAGGGAAACGAGGACCGCGGCAACTTCTCGGCTGATTGGGGCGCTTACCTATGACACCTACGCTCGTGCGGCAGCACCCGTCGCGCACGGGGACGGCCCCGCGCGTGGACCTGCGGGCACGCGCGCGTGACTGGTCCGAGATACAGGAGCGGATGCTCGTACCGCTCTACGAGGCGGTGTACGAGCGACTCGACGTGGGTCCGGCGACCCGGCTGCTGGGCCTCGGCTGCGGCTCCGGACTGGCCCTGCTGATGGCGGCCTCCCGCGGGGCGGCGATCACCGGCGTGGACACCTCGTCCGACCGGCTGGCCCTCGCACGGGAACGCCTGCTGCCGGACGAGCGGGACGCCCACGCGCACACGGGCACCCGGATCGTGCAGGGCTCCCCCGCCGAGGCGGCCCGTGCCGACGCCACCGGGTACACCGTGGTGACCGCCTTCGAACCGATCGGGTGCCTCGCGGGCGACGCGGAGGGACTGGGCGAGCTGCTCGCCGAGGCGCTGCCGCTGGCCGGACGCGGGGCGGCCGTGGTGCTGGCCGGCTGGGGCCCGCCCGAGCGCTGCGCCACCACGTCGGTGCTGCGGGTGGCCGCCAAGCTGGCGGAGCCGCTGCGCGGCGCGGACGCCTGGCGCCCCACCGAACGGGACGACCTGGAGCGGGTCGCCGAACGCGCGGGCCTGCGGCCGGACGGCTCCGGCCGGGTCGCCTGCCCCTTCGGCTACGCGGACGCGGACAGCGCCGTGCGGGGCCTGAGGTCGACGGGCCTGTTCGACCCGGCGATCACCGCCACCGACCAGGTGCAGGTCGACAAGGAACTGACCGAGGCCCTCCACCCGTACCAGCGGGCCGACGGCACCGTGTGGATGCCGAACGTGTTCCGGTACCTCGTCGCGCGCGTGCCCTGACGGGCTCGGCCACGGACGCCGCGGGGGCGCCTCCTCGGACGAGGAAGGCGCCCCCGCGGCGTCCGTGCGCGGGTCTCAGCCCATGAACTTCTTGAACTCGTCGGGCAGCTCGAAGTCCTTGCCGCCCTGCTGCGGCAGACCGAAGGCGTTGCCGGCCTGGGCCGCCGCGGCGCGCCGCGCGGCCTCCTCCTGCTCCTGCTGCTTGCGCTTCATCGGGTTGCCCGAGCGCTGCTTGCCCTTGGCCTGCTTCTGCTTCTTCTTGCCGCGGCCGGGACCGCCGCCCATGCCCGGCATCCCCGGCATCCCGGGCATCCCCGGCATGCCGCCGCCCTGAGCCATGCGGGACATCATCTTCCGCGCCTCGAAGAACCGCTCGACCAGGTTCTTCACCGCGCTGACCTCGACACCGGAACCCTTGGCGATACGAGCGCGGCGCGAGCCGTTGATGATCGTCGGGTCCTGGCGCTCGCCGGGCGTCATCGACTTGATGATCGCGGCGGTGCGGTCCACGTCCCGCTCGTCGAGGTTGTTGATCTGGTCCTTGATCTGCCCCATGCCCGGGAGCATCCCGAGCAGCTTGGAGAGGGAGCCCATCTTGCGGACCTGCTCCATCTGGGCGAGGAAGTCGTCCAGGGTGAAGTCCTGGCCCTTCTTCGACGCCAGCTTGGAGGCCATCCGTTCGGCCTCTTCCTGGCTGAACGTCTTCTCCGCCTGCTCGATCAGGGTGAGCAGGTCACCCATGTCGAGGATGCGGGAGGCCATCCGGTCCGGGTGGAAGGCGTCGAAGTCGTCGAGCTTCTCACCGTTGGACGCGAACATGATCGGCTTGCCGGTGACCTGCCGGATCGACAGGGCGGCGCCACCGCGCGCGTCACCGTCGAGCTTGGAGAGCACCACGCCGTCGAAGCCGACGCCGTCGCGGAAGGCCTCGGCGGTGTTGACCGCGTCCTGACCGATCATCGCGTCGACGACGAAGAGGATCTCGTCGGGCGAGACCGCGTCCCGGATGTCCGCGGCCTGCTGCATCATCTCCTGGTCGATGCCCAGGCGGCCGGCGGTGTCCACGATCACGATGTCGTGGACCTTGGACCGGGCGTGCTCGAGGGAGTCCTTGGCGACCTTTACCGGGTCGCCCACGCCGTTGCCCGGCTCGGGCGCGTAGACGGCGACGCCGGCCCGCTCGGCGACCACGCTGAGCTGGTTGACGGCGTTGGGGCGCTGGAGGTCGGCGGCGACCAGCAGCGGGGAGTGGCCCTGGTCCTTGAGCCACTTGCCGAGCTTGCCCGCGAGGGTGGTCTTGCCGGCGCCCTGCAGACCCGCGAGCATGATCACGGTCGGGGGCTGCTTGGCGAAGCGGAGGCGGCGGGTCTCGCCGCCGAGGATCTGGACGAGCTCGTCGTTGACGATCTTGATGATCTGCTGGGCCGGATTGAGCGCCTTGGAGACCTCGGCGCCGAGCGCACGCTCCTTGACGTTCTTGATGAACGCCCGGACGACCGGCAGGGCCACGTCCGCTTCCAGGAGGGCGATGCGGATCTCACGCGCCGTGGCGTCGATGTCCGCCTCGGACAACCTGCCTTTGCCGCGGAGGTTTTTGAAAGTCGCGCTGAGGCGGTCGGAGAGGGTATCGAACACGGTGGCGTCGGTCCTCGAGGTCGGGGGCGGACTGGGCTGCCCTCCAGGGTATCCGGCCCGGCGAGCACATCGCCCCCGCCCGCTGAGGTCAGCAGGCGGGGACGGAAGCCCCGCGTCGGCGGGGAGCACATCCCGTAGACGCATGACGTGACCAGGAGGTCACGCCCGCAGTGCCTCCTCCAGCTTCCGTGCCACAGCCACCGCCTCTTCACCCGGCAGAGGCACACCCTGCTCCTGCGTCACATAAAAGACGTCCACCGCGTTCGCCCCCAACGTGCTCACATGCGCACTCCGCACCCGTACCGCCGCGTCCTCCAGCGCCCGCCCGATGCGGAACAGCAGCCCGGGGGCGTCCTGCGCGCGGACCTCGATCACCGTGGCGTGCCGGGAGGCGGCCGGGGCGACCGCCACGCGCGGGGGCGGCGCGACCACCCCGCGGCGCCTCGGGTACGCGGCGTCCCGTTCGGCGAGGCGTCCGGAGACGTCCAGGCCGCCGTCCAGGGCGCGGACCAGGTCGGCACGGAGCCGGGCGGCCTGCGGCAGCGAGCCGTACTCGGCGGCGACCCGCCAGTCCAGCAGCAGCACGGAGCCGTCGACGCCGGCCGGGAGATCCAGGGACCGCAGTTCGGCGGTGCGCACGGCCAGCCGGTGCATGGCGAGCACACCGGCCACCGCGGGCAGCACGCCCGGCTGGTCCGGTACGGCGACGATCAGCTCCACGCCCATCGGTTCGGGGTCCTCGGACGGCTCGGCGGGCGGCTCGGTCTGCGCCCGCAGGGACAGCACGGGCGCGCCGGTGGCCACGGCCTCCAGGGCGAGCCGCTCGTGCTGTGCGGTGGGCGCGGCCTCCTCCGGGCCGGGCGGGGCCTGGCCCGCCAGCACGGCGGAGACCCGCTCGACCAGGCCGGCGACGAGCGAGGCGCGCCAGGAGGACCAGGCTGCCGGTCCGGTGGCGATGGCGTCCGCCTCGGTGAGGGCGTGCAGCAGCTCCAGGGTGCCCGGGGAGCCGACGGCCTCGGCGACGGAGCGCACGGTGGCGGGGTCGTCGAGGTCGCGCCGGGTGGCGGTCTCGACGAGCAGCAGGTGGTGGCGTACGAGGGTGGCGATCACGGTGACGTCGTCGGCGTCGAAGCCGATGCGGGCGGCCACGTCGCGGGCGATGACCTCGCCGGCCACCGCGTGGTCGCCCGGCCAGCCCTTGCCGATGTCGTGCAGCAGCGCGGCGACGAGCAGCAGGTCGGGGCGGCTGACCCGGCGGGTGAACGCGGAGGCGCGCACGGCGGTCTCGACGAGGTGCCGGTCGACGGTCCACAGGTGGACGGCGTTGCGCTGGGGGCGGCAGCGCACCCGGTCCCAGTCGGGGAGCAGCAGGCTGATCAGGCCCTCGGCCTCCAGCGCCTCCCAGACCTCGACGGTGGGCCGGCCGGAACCCAGCAGGGTGAGGAGCTGCTGACGCGCCTCGGCGGGCCAGGGCGAGGGGAGGGCGCGGGCGCCGGCGGCCATGCGGCGTACGGCGTGGAGATTGAGGGGGAGCCCGGCCTGGGCGGCCGCGGCCGCGGCACGGAGCGGGAGCACGGGGTCGCGGTCGGGGCGCGCGGCGCGGGCGAGCACCACTTCGCCGTCCTGTTCCACCACCCCTTCGGCGAGCGGGGACCGCTCGGTCGCCCGTTTCCCGCCGCCGAGCGCCCTCCCGTCGCCCGCCACCGCCCTTCCGATGAGGTCGCCCCGCTCACTCGCCGGTTTCCGCAGCCGGGGGCGTGCGGAGCGGGAGCGCAGGACGCGGCCGACCTCGCGCCAGGTGACGTCGCCCGCGTAGGCGATGACCCGGGCGGCCTCGTAGACCTGGCGGAGCAGGGCGTCGGCGTCGAGCAGGCCGAGTGCGGCGGCGACCTGGTCCTGTTCCTGGAGGGCGAGGCGGTCGGTGGCGCGTCCGGTGGCCAGGTGCAGGGCGTCGCGTACGTCGAGGAGGCGGCGGCGGGCCTCGGCGAGCCCTTCGCGGGGGGCGTCGGCGAGCCAGGAGGCGGCCACCGCGCGCAGGGCGGTGGCGTCGCGCAGCCCGCCGCGGGCCTCCTTGAGGTCGGGTTCCAGGAGGTACTGCAGTTCGCCCTGGCGTCCGGCGCGCTCCTCGCACAGCTCCCGCAGGGCGGGCAGCCGCTCGGGGGCCTGGTTGCGCCAGTCGGCGAGGACGGTGGTGCGCAGGGCGGTGGTGAGACCGAGGTCGCCGGCGAGGTGCCGGGCGTCCAGCAGGCCGAGCTGGACCTTGAGGTCCTCCCCCGCCGTCCTGCGCGCCTCCGCCGGGGTGCGGACGGAGTGGTCGAGGGCGAGGCCGAGGTCCCAGACCGGGTACCAGAGGCGGTCCGCCAGGGCGGACACGGCCTCGGGGGCGCTGCCGTCGTGGAGCAGGAGCAGGTCGAGGTCGCTGCGCGGGGAGAGTTCCGCGCGTCCGTAGCCGCCGACGGCGACCAGGGACACCCCGCGCGCCCCGGGCGCTCCGGCGGCGAAGAGTCCGGCGAGCCAGTCGTCGGTGAGGCCGGCGAGCGCGGAACGGCGCGGCGGCCCGGACCGCGCCCTCTCGGTGAGAAGGCGCAGCCGGGCCGCCGCGTAGCCGCCGGGTCCCGAGTCCTCTGCCTGGTCGTGCGTGTCCGTACTCGTCACCCGGCGTCTCCTGTTCCGTCGGTCCGCTGTCAGAGCGCGTCCGGGCCGCGCTCGCCGGTCCGGACCCGTACGGCCGTCTCGACGGGGATCGTCCACACCTTGCCGTCGCCGATCTTGCCGGTGCGGGCCGCCTTGACGACGACGTCGACGAGCTGTTCGGCGTCGTCGTCCTCGACCAGGACCTCGATGCGGACCTTGGGCACCAGGTCGACGGTGTACTCGGCGCCGCGGTAGACCTCGGTGTGGCCGCGCTGGCGGCCGTAGCCGCTGGCCTCGGTGACGGTCAGACCGTGCACGCCGAAGGCCTGGAGGGCCTCCTTGATCTCGTCGAGCCGGTGCGGCTTCACGACGGCGGTGATGAGCTTCATGCGTCCACCTTCTTGCTCTCGGCCGGGGTGACGGGGGTGCCGGCTGCCGTGCGGGCCGCGCCCCCGCCGGCGCCGCTGAAGTCGTAGGCGGTCTCGGCGTGTTCGGCCTGGTCGATGCCGGCCACCTCCTCGTCCTCGGAGACGCGCATACCGAGGGTCCTGTGGATCAGGAGGGCCAGGCCCGCGGAGACGACCAGGGAGTAGGCGAGGACGCCGAGGACGCCGGCGCACTGCTTCCAGAACTGGTCGAGGCCGCCGCCGTAGAAGAGGCCCGCGACGTCGGACTGGCCCTTGCCGGTGGCGAGGAGGCCGACGAGCAGGGAACCGATGACGCCGCCGACGAGGTGGACGCCGACGACGTCGAGGGAGTCGTCGTAGCCGAACCTGTACTTGAGGCCGACGGCCATGGCGCACAGGACACCGGCGACGAGGCCGACCGCGATGGCACCGAGCGGGGAGACCGCGCCGCCGGCCGGGGTGATGGCGACCAGACCGGCGACCGCGCCGGAGGCGGCGCCCAGCGTGGTGAAGGCGCCGTGGCGGATCTTCTCGTAGGCGAGCCAGCCGACGACCGCGGCGCCCGTGGCGACCTGGGTGTTGACGAACATCAGCGCGCCGACGCCGTCGTCGTTGCCGAGCCACGAGCCGGCGTTGAATCCGAACCAGCCGAACCACAGCAGACCGGCGCCGAGCATGACCAGCGGGAGGCTGTGCGGACGCATCGGGTCCTTCTTGAACCCGACGCGCTTGCCGATGACGAGGAGGACGCCGAGGGCGGCCGCACCGGCGTTGATGTGCACCGCGGTGCCGCCGGCGAAGTCGATGACGCCTAGGTCGAAGGCCCAGCCGCCCTCGCCCCACACCCAGTGCGCGACGGGGAAGTAGACGACGGTGACCCACAGGGTGATGAACAGGGCCCAGGCGCTGAACTTCACGCGGTCCGCGAGCGCGCCGCTGATCAGGGCGGGCGTGAGGATGGCGAACATCAGCTGGAAGGCGGCGAAGACGAACAGCGGGATGGTGGTGGCGCCCCACAGTTCCGTCAGGCCGATGTCGCTCAGGCCCACCCAGTCGGCGTTCCAGCCGACGAGGCCGCCCTTGTCGTCGCCGAACGCGACGGAGAATCCGTAGAGCACCCACAGGACGGTGACGATGCCCAGGCTGATGAAGCTCATCATCAGCATGTTCAGCGTGCTCTTGACCCGGACCATGCCTCCGTAGAAGAAGGCCAGACCGGGGGTCATGAGCATCACCAGGGCGGAACAGATGAGCATGAACCCTGTGTTGGCGGCGGACAGCGTGGGCGCGTCTGCTGCCAGGGTGATGGCTGGTGCCATCGGCGTCTCCTCGTCGTTGGTACGGCCCCGTGCGGGCGAAGCCTTGAGGGATGGAGGGGTGGGCCGGTTATGCGCCATGAAGAGTGGCGCAGCGCGGTTTCGGCGGAGGCCCCTCGTTGTTTCGCCGCCGTGACGAAGGCATCCGGCGTGTTACGGGTCGGTGAACCGCCGGACCCGGGGCGCGTCGATCGTTGTCGTGGCGCGATCTCCGGTGTGCGGCGGTGAGCCGTGGCCGGGGAGACACACGGCCGGCCGCGGCCGGCCTTCCGAAATGACTGGCATGGGGGAGCCGAGTCGGGCGGTTCGGGAGGGCCGGCCGCGGCCGGGGTCCAGGGGTGTGCCGGTGGTCAGACCGCTTCGGCGGTCTCGGGCAGCTCGATCGCGAGCCGCTCGGTGAGTTCGACGACGTCGGCGAGGTCCCCGAAGTCGCGTACGGCGGTGTCGACGGTCTTTCGGATACGCGTGTTGACCCGCTCGGAACGGACCTTCTTGGCCGCCTTGATGGCCTGGGTGGCGAGAACCGCGCCCTGCTCGGGCTCGCGCTGGAGCAGGTGGACCGTGGCCATGCCGATCAGGTTGAGTGCGTAGGAGCGCTGGTGCTCGCCGCCCTCCTGGCCGAACAGCTCCACGGCCCGCTTCATCAGCGGCTCGGCGAGCGAGGCGTAGGTGGGGCTGCGGCCCGCGACGTAGGCGAGGTCGCGGAAGGAGTGGCTGTTCTCCGCGTACAGCTCGGCCTCGGAGAAGAAGCGGATCCAGTCGGGGTCCGGCTCGTCCCACTCGTCGGCCTCGGCGAAGGTGTCCTCGGCCATGCGGACGGCGCGTTTGCAGCGGCCGGGCTGCCCCATGTTGGCGTAGGCGCGGGCCTCCATCGCATACAGCATCGACTGGACGCGGGGGCCGGCGCAGTCCCGGCTGCCGTACTGCGCGAGGTGGATGAGCTCCAGGGCGTCCTCGGGCCGGCCGAGGTGGATCATCTGCCGGCTCATGTTGGACAGCACGTAGGAGCCGAGCGGCCGGTCGCCGGCCTCCTTGGCTGCGTGCAGGGCGAGCACGAAGTACTTCTGCGCGGTGGGCTGCAGCCCCACGTCGTACGACATCCAGCCCGCCAGCTCGGCGAGTTCGGCGGCGACCTTGAACAGCCGTTTGGTGGTGGTCTCCGGCTGGGGCTCCTGGAGGAGGTCGGTGACCTCGTGGAGCTGGCCGACGACGGCCTTGCGGCGCAGCCCGCCGCCGCACTGGGCGTCCCACTGCCGGAACATCACGGTGGTGGTCTCCAGCAGGTCCAGCTCCGGCTTGGACAGCCGGCCGCGGGCGCGTGCCGAGGAGGGCGCGACGTCCGGCTCGGGTGTGGGCAGCGGGCTGGACGGGGAGGGGACGAGCCAGCGCTGCATGGGCTCGATGAGGGACGGACCCGCGGAGAGGGCCAGCGAGCTGCCGAGGAAGCCGCGCCGCGCCAGCATGAGGTCGCTGCGCGAGAACTCGCTGAGCAGGGCCACGGTCTGCGGGCCCGTCCAGGGAAGGTCGACGCCGGTCGCGGAGGGTGCCGGGCGGGTGGTGCGCAGCCCCAGGTCCTCCACGGGGACGACGACGCCGAAGCGTTCGGAGAACAGCTCGGACAGGATGCGGGGGATCGGCTCGCGCGGGTTCTCCCCGTCCAGCCAGCGGCGGACGCGGGAGGTGTCGGTGGAGATGTGGTTGGCGCCCAACTGCCGTGCTCTGCGGTTCACTTGGCGGGCCAGCTCGCCCTTGGACCAGCCGCTGCGGACGAACCACGAGGTGAGCAGCTCGTTCGGGCGCTTCTCCGCACTCGCAGAACCCGTCCCGCCACCGCCGCTGCCGCTCACTGGAACGCCCCCATCCCTGAAGACCGCTTGCCGCCGAGTGCGCCAAGCCTTATCAGAATGCCGGTGATCGGGGCCGCCCGTCCGGCGGTTGCCACCCCTCGAACGGGAAGCCGAGTTGCCTCCGGCATACCCACGAGCGCGTGTGCCCCATCCAAACCGTGCACACACAGTAACCCTATGATCACCCGTCTCACCACGGCGGAACCGCAATCGCCACCATTCGCCACCCCTTCGAATGAACGCACCGTCGCCGTCCCGCGATTGACTTGACGCAGGACGGACAGGAGTGGACGCAGCGATGCGCCCGAGGGCGCGCGGTGACCGCCACACCATCCTGTGCACATCAAAGCGCCGGTTGATGCGGGTCGCGCCGGGAAGTCGGAAACAGAGAGTCACATACCGCGCCCGGTGCGTGACCACCGGTACGCCGGACCCGTTGGAGGGGGCATGGGCTTCACGATCGGTATCAGCCGGGGCATCCGTGACATCCGGTCCGGCTCGCGGCGGCGCGGTCGCTCCTCGGACGGCACGGTCGTGGCGGAGTACACGGGGCTGTGGGGCTGGGACGTGGCGCCCGGCGTCCGTGCCGTCGCCGGGGCCTGCTCCTGCGGCCGCACGGCCTGCCGGGCGCCGGGCGCCCACCCCCTGGAGCACGCCCCGGTGATCCGCGCGGGCGCGCCGCTGGACGAGGTGACCGCGCTCTGGTCGGAGTTCCCGGGCGCCTCGGTGCTGCTGCCCGTCGGCCGGGCGTTCGACGTGATCGAGGTGGCGGAGCCGGCCGGGTGTCACGCCCTGACGCGGCTGGAGCGGATGGGCCTGCCGGTCGGTCCGGTCGCCGCCACCCCGGACGGGCGGGCCCAGTTCTTCGTCGCCCCGGGCGCCGCCGAGGCCCTGCCCGACCTGCTGTACCGCATGGGCTGGGACGACCCGGCCGCCCTCGACCTGCGCGGCCTGGGACACGGTACGCACATCACGGCGCCGCCGTCGGACCGCGGCGGCCTCGGCCCGGTGCGCTGGCTGCGCTCCCCCGCCCTGGACTCCGCCGCCCGTCCGCCGGAGGCACGGCTGCTGCTCGGCACGCTGGCGTACGTGGCGCACCGGTCGGGCGCCTGACCCCTTCCGGTACGGCGAAGCGCCCGTCCCCCGATCGCTTTCGGGGGCGGGCGCTTCCTCGCGTACGGGGCCGGACGTCTCCGGGGTGTCACTCCCCCAGAAGGGCGTCCACGAAGGCTCCCGGCTCGAACGGCGCCAGGTCGTCCGCGCCCTCGCCGAGCCCGATCAGCTTGACCGGGACGCCCAGCTCGCGCTGGACGGAGATGACGATGCCGCCCTTGGCCGTGCCGTCGAGCTTGGTGAGCACGATGCCGGTGATGTCGACGACCTCGGCGAAGACCCGCGCCTGCACCAGACCGTTCTGGCCGGTGGTGGCGTCGAGCACCAGCAGCACCTCGTCCAGCGGGGCCTGCTTCTCCACGACCCGCTTGACCTTGCCGAGCTCGTCCATGAGGCCCGTCTTGGTGTGCAGCCGGCCGGCGGTGTCGATGAGCACCGCGTCGGCGCCCATCTCCTTGCCCTCCTTGACCGCGTCGAACGCGACGGAGGCCGGGTCGCCGCCCTCCGGGCCGCGCACGATGTGGGCGCCGACCCGCTCGCCCCAGGTCTGCAGCTGGTCGGCGGCGGCGGCCCGGAAGGTGTCGGCGGCGCCGAGGACGACGGTGTTGCCGTCGGCGACCAGGACGCGGGCGAGCTTGCCGGTGGTGGTGGTCTTGCCGGTGCCGTTGACGCCGACGACCATCACGACGCCGGGGCCGCCGGCCTGGTTCTCGGTGTGCACGGTGCGGTCCATCTGCGGGCCGACCAGCGTGATCAGCTCCTCGCGGAGCAGCCCGCGCAGTTCCTCGGGCGTACGGGTGCCGAGCACCTTGACCCGCTCGCGCAGCCGGTCGACCAGTTCCTGGGTGGGCTGGACGCCGACGTCGGCGGTGAGCAGGGTGTCCTCGATCTCCTCCCAGGTCTCCTCGTCCAGGTGCTCGCGAGAGAGCAGGGTGAGCAGGCCCTTGCCCAGGGCGTTCTGCGACCGCGACAGACGGGCGCGCAGCCGGACCAGGCGGCCGGCGGTGGGCTCCGGGATCTCGATCTCGGGAGCCTCGGCGGCGGGCGGTTCCTCGATGACGACGGGACCGGCGCCCGCCGGAAGATCAACCTCCTCGATGGTGCGCCGCGGTTCCTCCCGCGGCGTCTCGGCCTCTTCGCCGACGTGCGGCTCGGCCGGCGGGGCGGTGATGTCGGGCGCGGCGGGCGGCGGCGGGGGCAGCGGCTTCTTGCGCCGGCTCCCGACGATCAGCCCGCCGAGCGCGCCGAGCACGACCACGGCGATGACTACAGCAAGGATGACGATGTCCATAACCCGTCCAGTATCGGCCATGCTCCCCCCGGCGACCCCGCTCCCGACGCGCCCGCCTGAGACGCCCCGGAAGGGCGCGGGGAGCCGCGCGCTCACCCCCCGCCGGGCCGCACGGGCCCGGGAAGGACGCCACCGCCCCGGCTCGGGCGGACCGAACCGGGGCGGGTGGGGATGGCGCACACGAGGGGCAGGAGCAGCGGGGAGGTGACCCCCGCCCCTCGGGTCAAAGGGGGAAGAGGGGCGTCAGCCCATCTCCTCCAACCGCTTGCCCTTCGTCTCCTTCACGAACTTCAGCACGAACGGGATCGAGAGCGCCGCGAACACCGTGTAGATCACGTAGGTGACGGACAGGTTCCAGTCCGCCAGCGACGGGAAGCTCGCGGTGATCGCCCAGTTGGCGATCCACTGCGCGGCGGCGGCGACACCGAGGGCGGCGGCGCGGATCCGGTTCGGGAACATCTCGCCGAGCATGACCCACACGACCACACCCCACGACAGGGCGAAGAAGAGGACGAAGACGTGGGCCGCGATCAGGGCCACCCAGCCCTGCGTGGCGGGCAGCTGACCGTCGACGAGGTCCGAGGAGAACGCCCAGGCCTCCAGCGCGAGACCGATCACCATGCCGACCGAGCCGATGATGGCCAGCGGCCGGCGGCCGATGCGGTCGACGAAGAGCATCGCGATGACGGTGCCGACGATGTTGATGATCGACGTGGTGAACGAGTAGAAGAACGAGTCCGACGGGTCGACGCCGACCGACTGCCACAGCGTGGCCGAGTAGTAGAACGCGACGTTGATGCCGACGAACTGCTGGAACACCGACAGACCGATACCGATCCAGACGATCGGCTTGAAGAAGAAGCTGCCGCCGAGCAGGTCCTTGAAGCTGGACTTCTCCTCGCGCCGCATGCCGGTCTCGATCTCGGTGACGCGCGCGTCGAGGTCGGTCTCGCCGCCCTCGACCTCGGCGAGGATCTGCCGGGCGCGCTCGTGCTTGCCGACGGAGATCAGGTAGCGGGGCGACTCGGGGATGGCGAAGGAGAGCAGGCCGTAGAGGACGGCCGGGACGACCATGACGCCGAGCATGAGCTGCCAGGCCTCCAGGCCCAGCAGTTCGCCGCGCTGGTCCCCGTCCGCGGCGTTCAGGATGCCCCAGTTGACCAGCTGGGAGACGGCGATGCCGATGACGATCGCGGCCTGCTGGAAGGAGCCGAGACGGCCGCGGTAGGCGGGCGGGGCGACCTCGGCGATGTAGGCGGGGCCGATGACGGAGGCCATGCCGATGGCGAAGCCGCCGACCACGCGCCAGAAGGCGAGGTCGTACAGGGAGAACGGGAGCGCGGAGCCGACGGCGCTGACCGTGAAGAGGACCGCGGCGATCTGCATGCACCGGATGCGTCCGATGCGGTCGGCTATCCGGCCGGCGGTGGCGGCGCCGATCGCGCAGCCGATCAGCGCGATGGCGATGACCTGGGCGAGCGCGGCGGAGCCGATGTCGTAGCGGTCGCGGATGGCCTCGACGGCGCCGTTGATCACGGAGCTGTCGTAGCCGAAGAGGAAGCCGCCCATGGCGGCGGCAGCGGCGATGAAGATGACATGCCCGAGATGTTCGGGATGAGCCGTCCGGGCTCCTGACGCTTGTGCCTGCGCGGTGCTGGTCACGTGTACTCCTCGGGCCACCGGCAACGTCGCCGGATGGGGGTCAGCCCTTCATGGTTTCCGCCGTAGGCACATGAAGGTAAAAACAACATGGCAGAGACTATGCCTTCAATTCTTGAAGTCAATAGGTCCTTGGATGTGAGTTTCGAGACGCAGGAGCCCAGACAATGCCTACGGGTGTTCACATCTTGAAGATCTTGCGCCGCTTCAGCGCAGACGCTGACTGATGACCTTGGACACGCCGTCGCCCTGCATGGAGACGCCGTACAGCACGTCGGCGACCTCCATGGTGCGCTTCTGGTGCGTGATCACGATCAGCTGCGAGGCCTCCTGCAGCTCCTGCATGATCCGGATCAGCCGCTGGAGATTGGTGTCGTCGAGCGCGGCCTCGACCTCGTCCATCACGTAGAACGGGCTGGGCCGCGCCTTGAAGATCGACACGAGCAGCGCCACGGCGGTCAGCGACCGCTCGCCGCCCGAGAGCAGCGACAGCCGCTTGACCTTCTTGCCCGGCGGACGCGCCTCGACGTCCACGCCCGTGGTGAGCATGTTGTCGGGGTCGGTCAGCACCAGGCGCCCCTCCCCGCCCGGGAAGAGCCGGGAGAAGACGCCCTCGAACTCACGGGCGGTGTCCCGGTAGGCCTCGGTGAAGACCTGCTCGACGCGTTCGTCGACCTCCTTGACGACCTGGAGCAGGTCCGCGCGGGTCTTCTTCAGATCCTCCAGCTGCTCGCTGAGGAACTGGTGGCGTTCCTCCAGCGCCGCGAACTCCTCCAGGGCGAGCGGGTTCACCTTGCCGAGCTGCTGGTAGGCGCGCTCGGCCGTCTTCAGGCGCTTCTCCTGCTCGGCCCGCACGAAGGGGCGGGGCCGGTTGCGCGGGTGCTCCGGGTCCTCCGGCAGCTCTTCGCCCTCGGCGGGGGGCGAGGGCGGCACGAGCTGGTGCGGGCCGTACTCCGCGACCAGCCCGGCCGGTTCGACACCCAGTTCCTCCAGCGCCTTCGCCTCCAGCTGCTCCATCCGCAGCCGTTTCTCGGCGCCGAGTACCTCGCCGCGGTGGACCGAATCCGTCAACTTGTCGAGTTCCGCCTTGAGATCGCGACCCTCGGTGCGGGCGCGGGCGAGTTCCTCCTCGCGTCGGGCCTTGGCGGCCTCGGCCGCGGTGCGCTCCTCGGCGGCGCGGGCCAGGGACACCTCGACGTGCGCGAGGAGCTGGCGGGCGCCCGCGGCGACGGCGGCGGCGACTCCCGCCTCGTGACGCAGCCGGGCGCGACGCTGTTCGGCACGCGCGCGTGCCTCGCGTTCCGCGCGGGCGGCCCGGTCCAGGGAGTCGGCCCGGCCGGCCAGCCCCTTGACCCGTTCCTCGTGCGTACGGACCTGGAGGCGGGCCTCCATCTCGGTCTGGCGGGCGTTGGCCCCGTCGGCGGCGAGCCGGTCGCGCACGGAGGTGTCGGGCTCCTCCTCGAACGGCATCTCCTCGGCCGCCTCGAGCCGCTCGGCGAGTTCCTCCACGTCGGCGAGCGCCTTGTCGAACGCCTCCTGGGCCCGTTCGGCGGCGGCCCCGGCGCGTTCGGCCTCGCCGGCGGCGCCGCGTGCCTGCCCGGCGAGCCGGCCGAGCTGCTGGGCGACGGCGGACTTCTCCCGGTCGGCGGCCCGGCGCCGCTCCCCCAGTTCCTCGACGAGGGCCGCGCACTCCCGGCGCCGGGCGGCCGCCGCCTCCTGCGCCTCGGCCAGCTCCTCGCAGCGCACCGCGAGTTCCTCCAGCTCGGCGGCGGCCTCGTCGACGGACGCCTGCACCTCCAGCAGGCTGGGGGCGCCGGCCGAACCGCCGTGCGCGAAGTGGCCGCCCAGCAGGTCGCCCTCGGTGGTGACGGCGGTGAGGCCGGGCCGGGCGTGGACGAGTTCCTCGGCGTCCTCGAGGGTGCTGACGACGACGACGCCGTGCAGCAGGCGCCGCACGGCGGGCAGGAGATCGGCGGGCCCGTCGACCAGGCCGGCGGCGTGCCGGCCCACGGGGAGCGGGTCCAGCTCGTCGGGCGCGGGTTCCGGGGCGCCGGCCAGGAGGAGTGCGGCGCGGCCCGCGTCCTGCTTGCGCAGCAGCCGGATGGCATCGGCCGCCGCGGACGGCGAGGCGACCGCCAGGGCATCGGCGGCCGCGCCGAACGCGGCGGCCAGGGCGGCCTCGTGGCCGGGGGTGACGGTCAGCAGTTCCGCGGCCGGTCCGAGCAGTCCGCCCAGGCGGTCCTTCGCCTCCAGCAGTGCCCCGGTGCCGTCCTTGCGGCGCAGGCCGAGCGCCAGCGCCTCGTGGCGTGCCTGGGTCGCGGCGCGTTTCCGTTCCGCGGCGGTGACCGCCTCGCGGGCGGCGGTGAGGGCGGCCTCGGCCTCGGCGAGCCGGCGCTTGGCGTCCTCGTGCCGCTCGGCGAGTTCCGCGTCGCCCGCGTCGAGGCCGTCGACCTCCGCCTGGAGGGTCTCGTACTCCTCCTGGGCGGCCACGGCGCGCTGCTGTGCCTCGTCACGGGCGGCGGCGAGCCGTTCGATCTCGGCCTGGGCCGCGGCGGCGCGGGAACGGGCGGCGCCCACCTGGCCCTTGAGCCGGGCGAGTCCTTCGCGCCGGTCGGCGATGGCCCGCGCGACGTCCTTCAGACGGCGTTCCTCCTGGGCCAGTTCGCGCTCCAGTTCGGCGCGGTGGGCGACGGTGTCCTCCAGCGCGCGTTCGGCCGCCTCCAGGGCGGCCTCCAGTTCGGCCTCCTGCTCGCGGATGCGGGCGGCCTCGCGCTCCATGTCCTCGGGGTCCCGGCCGCGCCGCTCCTCGGGGGGTGCGGAGGTGGCGCTCTGCACGCGCGCGTCGGCGAGGGAGACGGTGCCGCGCACCCGTTCGGCGAGTTGGGAGAGTTCGTACCAGGTCTGCTGGGCGTTCCGCAGCCGCGGGGTGAGGCGGCGCACCTCGTCCTCCAGGAGCGCCTCGCGCTGGAGGGCCTTCCTCAGCTCGGCCTCGGCGGCCTCCTTGCGCTGCTTGAGGGCGGCCTCGTCGGCGATCTCGGCCTGGAGCGCCTCACGCAGCTTCACGAGGTCGTCGGCGAGGAGGCGCAGGCGGGCGTCGCGCAGGTCGGCCTGGATGACGGCGGCCCTGCGGGCGACGGCGGCCTGGCGGCCGAGGGGCTTGAGCTGGCGGCGGAGTTCGTCGGTGAGGTCCTGCACGCGCGCGAGGTTGGCCTGCATCGCGTCCAGCTTGCGCAGCGCCTTCTCCTTGCGCTTGCGGTGCTTGAGGACGCCGGCCGCCTCCTCGATGAAGGCGCGGCGGCCCGTCGGGTCGGCGTGCAGGACGGAGTCGAGCTGGCCCTGACCGACGATGACGTGCATCTCGCGGCCGATGCCGGAGTCGGAGAGCAGGTCCTGGATGTCCAGGAGACGGCAGGTGTCGCCGTTGATCTGGTACTCGCTGCCGCCGTTGCGGAACATGGTCCGCGTGATGGTGACCTCGGAGTACTCGATGGGGAGGGCGCCGTCGGAGTTGTCGATGGTCAGGGACACCTCGGCGCGGCCCAGCGGGGGGCGCCCGGTGGTGCCGGCGAAGATGACGTCCTCCATCTTGCCGCCGCGCAGCGATTTGGCGCCCTGCTCGCCCATGACCCAGCTGAGCGCGTCCACCACGTTGGACTTGCCCGAACCGTTCGGACCGACGACGCAGGTGATCCCCGGTTCGAACCGGAGGGTGGTCGCGGAGGCGAACGATTTGAAGCCGCGGAGGGTCAGGGCCTTGAGGTGCACGCCGCCGGACTCTACCCGCCGGGCATGTCTCACTCCATGAGCGCGCGGTTTCGCGGGTGAACGGGCAGGGCATGCCAGACGTTGAGAAGGTGAAAGGGTGCGCGGGACAGAGAGTGCGCGGCGCGGGGTCGCGGGGTTCACCGCGTGGAGGCAGACTCAGGGGTCCGGGACGCGGAGGGGCGAAGAAAGAAGGGACGCCGGAGCGTCCCTTGCAGTTCCGACTGCCTGGCGGTGGTGACGGGCGAGCCCGACCACTGCGTGCTGTGCGTGGAGCGTGCAGTGATCAGGTGAGCGCAGGCTCCGCCTGGTGTGCGTCAACGCTCTCCGTGATCCTGTCGTGAGAAGCGGCAGCCTTCAGGGCGTCCTTCTCGGCCTGGATCCGCACGAGCTCGGATTCCAGGTCCTGGACGCGCTGCTGGAGCCGTCGCATCTCGGCGAGGAGTCGAGGGTCGGAGCCGCCGACGTAACCGAGAAGCGCCTTTGCCATGATGGATGGTCCTCCACAATGAGTGACCGACCGATGCGGTGTGGGTCGTGAGGGATGAGCACCCGCGATGCTTGGCAGGCCTGGAGTTGTACTGCCGTTCAGCCATGCCAAACAGCTAAGGTGCGCGGGGCTTTCAGCGTCTCACCAAAAAGTTTGAGGGTCAACACGATCACGCCCCGTATCGGGGGACAACCGGGCGCATACGGCCGGACGGCGGCGGCGTCGCGATCTTCGCGGGTCCTCGGGGCGTGACGGTCATCTTGGCGGGCGCGGTGGCCGTCGGCAAGCGGTTCGCCCCGATCACCAGGACTTTTTTACTCTCGGACGGCTCACGGCGAGGGCACGTGGCCGCTGACACGGCGGGCGGGCGGGCTCCGTCAGCGGATCGCGAAGCCGTCGTAGCCGCCGCGGGGTGTGTCCCAGATCTCGGTCACTCCGTCCACGCGCCCGGGCGTGTCGCCGGCCTGGAGCCACTCCAGCAGCCGCTCGCAGCGGTCGCGGGCACCCTCGGCGACCACCTGCACCCTGCCGTCGCCGAGATTCAGGGCGAAGCCCCGCAGTCCGCCGACCTCCAGGGCCTTGGCCCGGGTGAACCAGCGGAAGCCCACGCCCTGGACGTGTCCGCGGACCCAGGCGACCAGTCGCACATCCTCACTCATGCCTGCAACCTAACCGGACAAAGTCACACCAGGCACTTCGCCCCCTTGCGCCATGCGGTAGCGTCCCCACCCATGAATCTCATATGAAACTCACTCGTTCGTGTGAGTTTTGTGATCGTCGATTTTCGGGCTGGTCGCGAGACGCGCCGACCGCCAGGACGAGGAAGGCCAGGACATGGGACGCCACCGACGCTCCGACGCCGGCCGCGCCGCCACGAGCCGTGCCGCCGGGGCCACCCGCCGCGACGGCTCCTCCGGTGAAGGCCTGGACCCGCGAGGCGCCGCGCCCGACGGCCCGCCCACGATGGGCACGGCGCCGTACCTGAACCCGGAGGCCTACGCGGAGACGTACGCCCGCACCGCGGCGTACCTGTACGCGACGGACGACACCGCGGCGCCCTCCGGCCGCACCGGCTCGGGCGGTTTCCCGGGCAGCGCGCCCGGCCCCGCTCCGGCCGCGTACGGCTACGCCGCGGACACCCTCGCGGCCCCCACCGTCCCGGGTCCGCGCACCGCCGCGTACGACTTCACGGATCACTCCTTCTCCGGTGACCCGGTCCCGGAGTGGGACGTGACGCCCCGGCCGCGCCCCCGCCCCACCCGTACCGCCGTGACCTCGTCGGTCGGCGCGGACGACCGGCCCGGGAGCGGGAGCGGGCGCCGGCGCAAGAAGAGGAAGCCCGCGACGCCGGTCCGCACCGGGCTGCTCGGGGTCTCCGCCGCCGTGGCCCTCGGCACGGTCGCCGTGGCCACCGGCACGGTGCCGGGCCTGGAGAACTACAAGCTCGGCGGCGACCGCGGCCCCAGTGACAACGTGCAGGCCGACGGCGGTGTGGCGACCAACCTGCCGACCGAGCAGGGCGGCACGTCCGGCCCCGCCGAGACGCCGAGCCGCGACGGGTCCGCCCCCGCGAGCCGTGACGGCGGACGCTCGGTGTCCCCGACGCCGTCCGCGTCGCCGTCCACCTCGACCGCTCCGACGAAGGCGCCCGAGAAGGAGAGGACCCCGGAGAGGACCCCGGAGAGGACGGAGTCCGCCGCGGCCCCGGAGAAGACCGAGAGGAAGGCGCCGGCCCGCAAGGCGACGCCGGAGCCGGAGCGGACGGCGGGCGACAGGGGCCAGGGCCAGTTCTCGGTCGAGGCGGCGGCCGGCGCCGAGGTGCTGCGGCTGGTCAACGCCGAGCGGGCCAAGGCCGGCTGCAGCCCGGTCACCGCGGACAGCGCGCTGACCGCACTGGCGACGGCCTTCAGCAACGACATGGCCAAGCGCGGCTTCTTCGACCACACCGACCCCGACGGCGACACCCCGTGGGACCGGGCCCAGGCGGCCGGCATAAGCAACCTCGGCGGCGAGAACATCGCCCGCGGCCAGGGCGACGCCGAAGCCGTCATGGAGGCCTGGATGAACAGCCCCGGCCACAAGGCGAACATCCTGAACTGCGACTTCAAGACCCTGGGCGTCGGCGTCCACATGGGCCCGGGCGGGCCTTGGTGGACGCAGAACTTCGGCTACTGAGATAACCGCAGGTCAGAGACCTAATCCTGTCCCTGGGCCGTGCCGGGGCCGTCTTCCGCAGGTTCCTCGTCCTGGAAGACGCGGTCCACGGCGGCCCGGGTCCGGGTCTCACTGGACGGCATCAGGTGCGTGTACGTCCGCAGCGTGAAGCCGGGGTCATGGTGGCCCAGGTACTCACTGAGCGCCTTGATGCTCTCCCCCGCGTCCAGGAGCACCGAGGCGTAGAAGTGCCTCAGCGCGTGCATGCCGTTGTCCCGCCTGTTCTCCACGCCCGCGGCCCGAAGCGCCGGCCGCCACACGCGATCGTTGAAGCGGTTCCGGTCGAGGGCCAAGCCCATGGAACCGGTGAAGAGCAGCGCCGCCGTGACTAGAGGACCGTCGAGCGTCTTCCACGGCAAGGTGACCTCCACGGCCGGGTGACGCTTCAGGTGCGCGGCCAGAGCGAAGGCCACCGACTCGGGCAGAGGCACGTCACGCTCCTTGCCGCCCTTGGGCGGAGCGAACACCGGCCGGTGACGTTGCAGGAGCTTGACCTGCCGGACCACGTGCACCACTCCCCCGAGGAAGTCCACGTCTTCTACGGCCAGGCCGAAGACCTCACCCTGTCGCAGGCCGCACCCGGCGGCGACGTTCACGAGAGCCCGGTAGTTCTCCGGTAAGGCCGCGCGAACCGCCATGACCCGTTCGGCAGGCCAGGGCTTGACCTTGCGAGGTTCGAGGCGAGGAGCCCGCACGGACCGGGCACTGCACGGATTCGTGCGGATGATCCGGTCCTCCACCGCAGCCGTGAAGACCGTAGAGACGTGCGCGAAGATCCCTCGCCGGTATCCGGCCGACAGCCCACGGTCCTCCAGGGTGCGCAGCCACAGCCGGAGATGGGACGGCGTGAAGGAGCCCATCGGCCGCGTGCCCAGGTGAGGGATCGCGTGGAGCCGCAACCGGCTCTCGACGGACTCCCGCGTCAGAGGGTCCGTGATCTGCGTGGTCATCCACTCCGTGGCGTACTGCTCGAACGTGACCTTGCCAGCGTCCGGACTGACGTAGTCGCCGCGCGACATGTCCGCCTCGATGTTGGCGAGCCACTGTTCCGCCTTGCGCTTCTGCTTGTCCGGGAAGCTCTTGGACTTCTCCGAGCCGTCCGGCCCGATGTACCGGGCGCGGTAGCGCAGGCCGACGCCGAAGCGGTCGGTCTTGACCCTCACGGGCTTGCCATCCGGCCCCGGCTCGGTCTTGTACCAGCGGTCCTGGATGTGTCCGGCCATCAGGCGGCCCCTTCCATCAGAGACTCGACCCAGGCGCGGACGTCTTCGGGGTCGAAGCGGAGATGCCGGCCGACGCGGAAGCCGCGGGGACCGGTGCCCTTGCGCCGCCACTGGTAGACGGTCTCGACCGGCACGCCGAGCAGGTCGGCGACGTCGATCGGGGTCAGGTAGCGGGACGGCAGCGAACGCTTCATGCGGACACCTCCCAGTCGTCCAGGTCTGCCAAGGCTTCGCGTGCTGTCTCGCGGTTCAGCCGGATGTCCCGGGCAATCGAGGCGGCCAGCCAAGACTCACCGGGGGTGTGGCCCTGTCCGGCGTAGGTCCAGTGGGCGAGCACGAGCGTGGAGCCCTCTGCGTCGTCCAGGTCCTCGGAGAACCCGCGCTCGCGGCGCTCCTGCCGGGCCCGGTAGTCGGCGCGCGCCTGGCGGAGCGTGCCGAGGGTGGTGGAGTAGTGGCGGGACTTGGTGGAGAAGTGGCCGCGGAAACCGAGCATGTGCGCCCAGCGCCACAGCAGCCGGTCCGGATAGGCGTCGTCCAGGTCCCGGCAGGCTTCGATGAGCCGCCGGGTGTGTGCGGGCAGCGCCAGGCGGTCGAGTTCGGCCAGTTCCCCGATGCGGCGGTCCACGGTGCCGGTGGTCTCGGCCGCCTTGGTGGCGTACTTGGCCACGTAGGAGGCCACGGCCTGTTCGGTCAGCTCCTCCTGTCCCAGCGCCCCGATGGGCTGCACGTCGACCTGCGAGCCCCACCGCAGGGTGCGCGCGGGGAAGTCACCGGAGGCGGGTACCGGTACGGCGACCCGAGCGGCGGCCGCATGGATCGCCGCCTCGAGGAGAGCGACGGTGGCCCAGGCCGGCGGGACGGTGCTGGGGCCGTCGGGGCCGTCGAGGCGCACCACGGCGTGGAAGTGGACCGAGCCGCGTTTCTGGAACTCGGCGACCTTGCCGAAGGAGACCCGGCACACCTCTCGCAGCGCGGTTTGGGTGATGCCCGCACGGGTGGCGATCTCTCTGCGCAGGTAGATGGTGAAGCGCCGCCACAGGTCACCCGCGTGGTTGTTCCACAGCACCGCCCCGGCATAGTCGTAGGACTCAGGGTCAAGCGCCGTCCCGAGCGCGGGATCGCCCTCGGTGTGGGAGCTCCCGCAGCGGCAGCGGCCGGAGTCGGGCCGGTTGTGGACCGGGCCGAACGAAGGAGCGGTGAGGGTGGCGAAGACGCGGGGGTGATCCCGCACGGTGGCGGGCACGTCCTTGCGTTCGTCGCCCGTGATCCCGGCCCGGATCAGGTGATAGGTGTCACCCGCGTAGGTCCAGGCGCAGGCCGGGCAGCGCGAGGCACGGCGGTTGCCGCAGGCCACCCGGAGACGCCCGCCCGGCTCCTGCTCGGTCGAGTAGGAGTACAGGACGTCGCCGGTCTTGGTGTCACGGGTGACCGTCGAGCCTTGCAGGTGGATGGGGTTGGCGCAGCCGCCCGTGCGGCGGATCTGCTCGCGCCAGCGGTCGAAGCCGGGGGTATTGGCGACCCGGAGCAGGTCGGCCAGGGTCAGGGGGTCGGTGCCCACAGAGGCCGCAGCATCGGCTACGGCCTCGGGGGCGACGGGGAAGATCGTCACGCGGCCACCGCCCGCAGGTGCGAGGAGGCGGGCCGGGTGGGGGTGGCGGTGGCGAAGAGGTGATCGAGGGTGGCGAGGTAGCCGCCGACCATCGGGGCCGAACCCAGCCGCCGCAGGTGCAGCACCGGAGCCAGCGCCGGGGTCAGCCCGTCGATCGGCGTGGTGACCAACAGGTCATCGTCCGCGCGCATCACGTCGGCCCGCAGACCGGGATGGGTGGCCAGCCGCAGGCCGGGGACAGACAGCAGCGAAGGGAAGACATCGTCCAACCCGGTGACCGGCCCGGCCGGGTCCTCGGGAGTAACGATGCGCACCCGCACCCCGGCGGCGCTCTTGTCGGCCAGCAGCGCAGGCAGGTCCCATACCGCATCGGCCAGGAACAGCAGGTTCGCCACCGCCAGGTCGATCACCGAGGTGGCACCGGCCAGGGTGGAGCGCCACAGGCCATAGGGGACCGTGCTGCGCATTGGGTAGCAGGCGACCACCTCATCCTGAGCCGTCGGCGTCGAGCGGTGCCGCTCACCGAGCTTGGGCCACAGGTGGTAGGCGTCCGCCCTCAGGAACTTGGCGGCAGCCTCCGCGTTACGGGCGTGCGGGGTCCGGCCGGTGCTCAGCCAGCGCTCCACCGACTTGGAGTCGATGCCCAAGTGATCGGCCAGGCCCTCGATGGTCACGTTCGCGGCGACCATGGCCCCGCGTAACCGCTCATTGCCCGTGGTGGAGTGCGAAGAGGTCAGCGTCGCAGGCATGATGGAGCTTCCCTTCGTGGGAACCCAGGGGCGGCGGATCTTCTTGGCGGTTGAGCGTCGCCCCTGGTCAGGCGTAATGGTGCCAGGGCACACCCACCAACCGAACCAGCCGGTGGGCACATCCCTAAGGTTCCCTAGGGCACCCTAGGGTGTCAAGCGGTATGCTAGGGAACCGACTTGTACATCAAGGGAGTTGACGAGATGTCGGACCAAGCCGACAACCGGGCGCCGTACGCGCAGATTGCCGCCCACTACGCGGAGCTAATCGCGTCCGGCGAGCTTCCGCCGGGCTCACTCCTGCCGAGCATCAAGAACCTCTCGCAGGAGTGGAACGTCAGCACCGCGACCGCCGAGAAGGCGTTGAGGACGCTGCGGAATGAGGGCCTGGTCCGAGGCATCCACGGGATCGGAACAGAAGTGTTGGACCGTCCCGCTCCTATGTCCTCCGGGGCTCAGCGCCAGGACCGAGGACACCGGACCGGCTCCAGCTGGGGATCCGGTGAACGGTCCGACTCCCACCAGGCCGCAGTGGTGCCGGCGCCCGCTGACGTGGCGCAGGCCCTAGACCTCAAGCCCGGCTCGGACGTAATCAAGCGCTGTCGCGTGTACCGCGATCGGCACGGCATCGTGGCCCACTCAACTTCTTGGATCCCCGCTCAGTACGGCAGGCTGATTCCGCAGCTGACCAAGAGCGAGCGCCTGACGGGTGGCACTTCACTCCAGCTCATCGCCAAGGCCACCGGTCGACCGATCACCCAGCGCATCGACACCGCGTCCGCGCGACTGCTGACGCCGGGGGACGCCGAGCTGCTGGAGCTGGACTCCTCGAACCCACCCACAGAGCCAGTGGTCGTGATGACGGCGAAGTTCGTCGACAGCGAGGGCAACGTCGTGGAGTACGGCGTCGACCTTGGAGGCCCCGGCCGCACGTGGCGAACCGAATCGGAAGTGGCTCAGTGACAGACGCCAACCTCGCCCGCCAGCCGTACTGCGTCCTCATGGTGGGACTTCCTGGCTCAGGCAAGACGACGCTGGCACGCGCCCTTACAGCCCGCGGCTTCCTCAGGCTGTGCCCCGACGAGGAGATGTACCGGCGTCACGGTGTCTACGGCGTCGACTTCCCACGGGGGACCTTCCCCATCCTTGAGCGTCCGATCCTCGAAGAGACCGCAGTGGAGCTACGTGAACAGCTCCAGGCCGGGCACGACGTAGTGGTCGATCACGGCTTCTGGACTCCAGACGAGCGTGCTCGGTGGCGGTCGATCGCGGACGACTCTGGGGCAGCCACGGTGCTGGTCTACTTGGAGGCGAGTCACGAAGAGCTCTGGTCGCGTGTGAGCCAGCGAAACGCCCGCCACCAAGCCGATCCGAACTCGATCTACTTCTCTGAGAGCGACCTGATCCGCTACCGAACCCGGTTCGTGCCCCCCGAGTCAGACGAGCCTCATCTGATCTACAACGGCGACCCAGAATCGGTGCTGAAAGCACTGGAAGAAGACGCAACGCCACAGCCATGAGCACGAAGGCCGGGCGACCCTAGTTACAGGTTTCTCTACCTCATCAAGCACCCGTCGTCGCTTCGCTCCTCCGGGCGGGCGCGGGCGGCCGGCGGCGCCCGCGCTCATGTCTCCGCCCCGCTCGGCACCGCCGGCCGCCCGCGCCCGCCCAAGAGGCAGGCACACGGGCATGAGGTCAGAACCCGTCGTGGCTGGGGCGGTCGGCTCCACGGCTTTAGGCAGCCACTTTGGGGCGAGCCTCTAAGATCATGGCCCCAACGTCGTGCTTTACCGGGCAGGTCCACAGACTGCCCGACGCGCCGGAAGCTTACGGGGCCATGATCACTCGCCCCAAAGCAGCTCCAGCCCAAAGCCGCTCCACCGACCTTCGTGGGGCCCATCTCACCCAGATACGCAAGGCGCCGCTGCTGAAGGTTCCGGTGCGATGCCAAAAGCCCGTCTCGCAGCAGCAGCCATGGTGCCCACCGCTCGCCGTCTGGCTCGCCCTGCTTCCGTCACCTCATCAGCTGAAGCGGCCCCCCGACGATGCGCGGACACAATCTCCAGCTCGCTGGCGAGGCTCCACCGGGCCTCCGAGGACGCCCTGATCACGTTTTCGGAGCCCTCCACGCTGATGATTGCCTGGATCTTGATCACCTCGGATAACGCAGCTCGCGCCGCCGAAACGCGTTGGGTGTAAACCTCGTCGGTGATGTCGGGTTCCTTGGCCTCACGGATGAGCGAGGCACACTGAATCGCGGTAGAGATTAGTTGCGCGTACTCATCACGCCGAGCGATCCGACCCTCTGCAGCTCGACGGTCAGCCCGCTCCTGGGCCGCAAGTTCGCGTTGGACTGCGAGTTGCTTGCGCACGCCCCAGAGAGCGAGTGATGACGCGAGGCCCGACGCAGCGAAGGCAGAAGCAGCCGTGATCGCGACAGTCGCGAGTGTCTGACTCATAGCGAAATTCCACCAAACGGTGGCGTCTGACGTAAGCGGTTCGTGCACACCGGCGGTACAGCACAGAGGCACGGCAACCATGGCCGCATCGGGATAGCCCATGGGGCCGTCTCGGGGCCGTCGGAGGATGCTCAACGACGACCAACGCTGACAACCGCCGACAGCTAAGTCGCAGGTCGCAGCGTTGATCGGTTACACAGCCGCAGGTCAGAGACCCGGCCCGTCACTTCTTCGGCTACTGAGTACCCGCGGTCCGGCCGGTGACCTACCGGGCGGGGCGCGGGTCCCGCCGGTCGGGCGGGGTCCGGTCGGGGAGGTCCCGGTCCCCGTCCGTGCGGAGGAGGCAGCCCGCGCCCGGCGGGACCCGTCGGAGGGCGGGGCCGGCACGACGGCCTCCGCGCGTGCGCCCATGCCGGGGCGTCGCGGCGCCGCCCGTGTCACCGCGACCGGTGTCGCCGCACCAGCCCCCTTGCTTACCCAGAGTGAGCGCAACCCGTGGGTGAGCGCTGCCCTGAAGTACGCTGAACCCATGACGACCACGCAGCCGGCCCCGGAGGACCGGGACCTCCCCTTCAACGTGTTCGCCAGGTCCTGCCCGTCCCGCGTCACGCTGGAACACGTGACCGGGCGCTGGGGGGCGCTGACGCTGGGGGCGCTGCACGAGGGGTCGCTGCGGTTCAACGAGCTGCGCCGACGGGTCGACGGCGTCAGCGAGAAGATGCTGTCGCAGACGCTGCACGCGCTGGAGCGCGACGGGCTCGTGCACCGCGAGGCGCAGCTGACCAACCCGCCCCGGGTGGACTACGAACTGACCCCGCTGGGCCGCGAGGTCGCCGAGCGCCTGCTGGCCCTCATCCACCTCCTGGAGGACCGCATGGACGCCGTCCTCGAGGCCCGTGAGCGTTACGACGCGGCGCGCGGCGCCCGCTGACAGCGCGGGCAGAAGTAGCTGGAGCGGTTCATCCACGCCCGCCGGCGCACCGGCGTCCCGCAGCGGCGGCAGGGCAGGCCCTCACGGCCGTACGCGTCCAGGGACCGGTCGAAGTAGCCGGACTCGCCGTTGACGTTGACATAGAGGCTGTCGAAGCTGGTGCCGCCGGCTGCGAGGGCGGCGTTCATCACGTCCCGGACGTGCCCCAGCAGTTGCAGGGTGCGGGGACGGGTGAAGCCGGCCGTGGGGCGCTCGTAGTGGATGCGGGAGCGCCACAGCGCCTCGTCCGCGTAGATGTTGCCGACGCCGCTGATCAGCGACTGGTCGAGGAGCGCCCGCTTGATGGTGGTCCGCTTGCGGCGCAGGGCCTGGTGGAAGGCCTCCTCGTCGAAGAGCGGGTCGAGCGGGTCGCGGGCGATGTGCGCGATGACGTCGGGCAGGCCCTCGGGGGTGTTGTCGTGCAGCGACAGTCCGCCGAAGGTGCGCTGGTCGACGAAGCGCAGCTCGGTGTCCCCCGCCGGCCCGGCGTCCGGGGACTGCGGCTCGGTGAAGCGGACGCGGATCCGCAAGTGCTTCTCGTCCGGCGCGGCGTGCGGCTGCATCAGCAGCTGGCCGCTCATCCCGAGGTGGGCCAGCACGGACTGGTCCGTGTCCTCCAGCGGCAGCCACAGGTACTTGCCGCGGCGGCGCGGGACGCCGATGCGGTGGCCCTTCAGCCGGTGCGCGAAGTCGTCCGCGCCCGCGAGGTGACGGCGCACCGCGCGCGGGTGCAGGACCTCGGCGTCGGCGACGGTCCGGTGGGCGACCCACCGCTCGAGTCCGCGCCGTACGACCTCGACCTCGGGCAGCTCGGGCATGGTGTCCCTCCCAGGACCGGTGGAGCGAGCACCGAGCGCCCGCCCCGCTGCGGGGACGGGCGCTCGGGTCGTGCTGACTGCGTCAGGCGGAGGCCGACGGGGCGTCGGCGCTCATGCCGGAGGCTTCGGCCTCGGCGGCCTGGACGACCTGTTCGGCCTCCTGAGCCGCCTTGGCCCGCTCGTCCGCCGCGGCCTTGATGGACCGCCAGGCGGACTCGGCGGCCTGCTGCTCCGCCTCCTTCTTGCTGCGGCCGGTGCCGGTGCCGTACGAGACGCCTCCGACGCGGGCGGCAGCAGTGAAGGTCTTCTCGTGGTCGGGGCCGGTCTCCGTGACCAGGTACTCGGGAACGCCGAGCCCCTCGGTCGCGGTGAGCTCCTGGAGACTGGTCTTCCAGTCCAGGCCGGCTCCCAGGTTCGAGGACTTCTCGATCAGCGGGTCGAACAGGCGGTGCACCAGCTCCGCCGCCGATTCCAGGCCCTGGTCGAGATAGACCGCGCCGATCACCGCTTCGAGGGTGTCGGCGAGGATGGACGCCTTGTCCCGGCCGCCCGTTCCCTCTTCACCCCGGCCGAGCCGGATGAAGGAACCGAGGTCGAGCCCGCGGCCCACCTCCGCCAGCGCACGCGAGTTGACCACCGCGGCCCGCAGCTTGGCCAGCTGGCCCTCGGGCAGGTCGGGGTGGGCGCGGTACAGCGTGTCGGTGACGACGAGGCCGAGCACGGAGTCCCCGAGGAACTCCAGCCGCTCGTTCGTCGGCAGACCGCCGTTCTCGTAGGCGTAGGAACGATGGGTCAGCGCACGCACCAGAAGGGCGGACTCGACCTGGTAGCCGAGCCGCCCTTCCAGAAGCGTCGGGGACGAGGCCTGGTTGTCCGCAGAGTTTTTCTTCGGCGTGGACACAGTGCCTCTCACCAGCCGCTCAGACCTCGAGGACCTGGCGCTTGTTGTAGGTGCCGCAAGACGGGCACGCGATGTGCTGCTGCCTGGGCTCGTGGCAGCGCTCGCACGCAACCAGGGTGGGGACCGCAGCCTTCCACTGCGACCGGCGGTGGCGCGTGTTGCTGCGCGACATCTTCCGCTTCGGAACAGCCACGGCTACTTCTCCTGCTTCTCGTCGACGCCGGCTTCGGCGCCGCTCATCTCGTCCTTCTCGCCGTCCTTCATGGTGTCGGCGAGTCCCTGCAATGCCGCCCAACGGATGTCGACGGCGTCGTGATGGTGGTCCGGGTCGTCCGCCAGCCGCGCTCCGCACTCGGAGCACAGACCCGGGCAGTCTTCCTGGCACACCGGCTGCATCGGCAGTGCGAGCACCACCGCGTCGCGCAGCACCGGCTCGAGGTCGAACAGGCCGTCCTCGAGGAAGAGCCTGTCCTCGTCGTCCTCGGCGTCGTCGCCCGGTTCCGCGGTCACGCGGCCCCGGTCGTCGGCGTCAGGGTACGAGAACATCTCCTGGAAGTCCGCTTCGAGCTCCAGCTCGAGCGGCTCCAGACACCTTACGCACTCCCCCTCGGCCTTGGCACGGGCGGTGCCTGTGACGAGCACACCTTCCATGACCGACTCGAGCCGGAGTTCGAGCTCCACCGGGGCGCCTTCCGGCACTCCGACGACTCCCTTGATACCGAGGTCCTTGGGGGCGTCGACCGTACGGGTCAGGCGCTGCAGCGCACCAGGCCGCCGCCCCAGCTCGTGCGTGTCGAACACGAGGGGGTTGCGGTGGTCGAGGCGGGCGTTCAGAGCCATTCCTGCTTTCGATCTTCGAGCTCAGAGGGTGTCACTGCCGTACGGTGCGTTCCCGGGCAGCGTGGATCGCGGTCATACACGCGACCGAAGAGCCAGGATACTGGACCTTTCGCTCACGGCCCAATCCGCCCCTAGAGGCCCCGCTCGCGCTGGTACGCCTCGAGCTGTTCGGGCGTGATCATGCTGGTGTCGAACAGGCTCGTCTCGTCCAGCGCGTACCCCTGCTGGGCCTGCTGCGGCACTTGCTGGGCGGCCTGGCCCGGGTCGTACGCCTGCTGGGCGCCGTCGTAGCCCTGGTAGGCCGCGTACGGGTCGGCCTGGCCGTAGCCGCCGGCGGTCTGGGCGTACGGGTCCTGGACGCCGCCGTACTGCTGCTGGTAGCCGGCGTACGGGTCGGCCTGCTGTCCGACGGGGGCGCCTCCCGCCGGGGCGTAGCCGGAGGCGGGGGGGTAGGCGGGCTCCGGCGGGGCGTACGGCTGCTGTGGCTGCGGGGACTGCCGCTGCTCGCTCCTGCGGCCCTGGGCGTCCTGCTCGGCGAGGGAGGCCAGGTCGGCGAGGTAGTCGGCGTCGCTGGAGTGCTGGACGGTGCTGGTGTCGTCGGCCAGTGCGCCCAGGTCGTCGCTGGCGATGCGGCCGTGCAGCTTCTGCCGGCCGCGGCCGACCGCCTCCAGCGTCTTGGCGAGCACCGCCTCGAAGGCGCCGAGCTTGACGTCGACGTAGGCGTCGGCGTTGCGGCGCAGGGTCTCCGGGTCGTGGCTGCGCTCGGGGGCGTCCTCGTCCTCGTAACCCTGCTCGTCCAGGCCGGGGCCGGTGCCGAGCAGCTTCTCGCGGCCGCGGCCGACGGAGCCGAGGGTCTTGGTGAGGACGACCTCGAAGTTGGCGAGCTTGGAGTCGACGTAGTCGTCGGCCTCCGCGCGGATCTCCTCGGCCTCCTTGCGGGCCTCGGCGAGGATCCGGTCGGCCTCGGCCTGGGAGCGGCGGGCGATCTCGGTCCCGGCGACCAGCGAGCCGCGCTGGGCGTGCGCCTCGGAGATGATCCGCTCGGCCTCCTGGCGGGCCTGTTCGACCATCTGCTCCCGGCCACCGATCAGCTCCTCCGCCTGGGCGAGGGAGTCGGGCAGCGCCGCGCGCACCTCGTCGAGCATGGCGAGCAGTTCGGCGCGGTTGACCACGCACGACGCCGACATGGGCATCGACCGGGCACTGGAGACCGCGGCGACGATCTCGTCCAGCTTCTTCTGCACGTCCACCGTGTGCTCGCCACTCCCTACAGCTGTGTTGGAGACGGACGGGACGACTGTACGGCCCTGGGGCGTCCGGTGGACACCGGACGCCCCCTCCGCCGGGGCCGGTTCAGTCCTTGCGCAGGCGTTCGGTGAGCGCCGTCAGGACCTCGGCGGGCACCAGGTGGGAGACGTCCCCGCCCCAGGCCGCGACCTCCTTGACGAGCGAGGAGGACAGGAAGCTGTAGGTGGGGTTGGTGGGGACGAAGAGGGTCTCCACGCCCGAGAGGCCGTTGTTCATCTGGGCCATCTGGAGCTCGTAGTCGAAGTCGCTGACCGCGCGCAGGCCCTTGACGATGGCGGGGATGTCGCGCTGCTTGCAGAAGTCGACGAGGAGGCCGTGGAAGGCCTCGACCCGGACGTTGCCGTACTCGGCGGTGACGCGGCGGATCAGGTCGATCCGCTCCTCGATCTCGAACAGGCCCTTCTTGGACTGGTTGATCATCACCGCGACGTAGACCTCGTCGTACAGCCGGGAGGCCCGGGCGATGATGTCGAGGTGTCCGTTGGTGATCGGGTCGAACGACCCGGGACATACGGCGCGGCGCACTGGTGATCCCTCGCTCTCCGGTCCGGTCATCGTGCGTCTTCGCACGTAGAGGCGGCGCGACCGTACCAAAACGTTCCCTCGCCGTAACGACGGGCCCGGATCGCCTCGAAACCCGACGGAAAGACGAATTCTCCGCCTCTGGTGCTGCGCTCCACGGTGACGACGGCGTCGCCGGCGAGCCACCCCTGGGAACGGAGTGTGAGCAGGATCTCCCGGAGATCGTCGTCGGAGACGGCGTAGGGCGGGTCGAGGAAGACGACGTCGTACGGCTGCTCCGGGGGCCCGGTGCGGACGATCTGTTCCGCTTTGCCGGACCTCACCTCGGCGCCGGGGAGTCCGAGCGACTTCACGTTCTCCCGGACGGTGCGCGCGGCGCGGGCGTCGGCCTCGACCAGCAGGACGTGTCCGGCGCCGCGGGACAGCGCCTCCAGGCCGACGGCGCCGGAGCCGGCGTACAGGTCGAGGACGCGTTCGCCGTCGAGGGGGCCGCCGAGCAGCGACTGCCAGGTGGAGAAGAGGCCTTCACGCGCCCGGTCGGAGGTGGGGCGGGTGCCCTGCCCCGGCGGGACGGCCAGGCGGCGTCCGCCGGCCGCGCCGGCGATCACGCGGGTCATGTCCTCGGTCCTTGTCGGTGGGTGCGGGTCGGTTCGTGCGGGCCGGTCCGTGGGGGTCGGTCCGTGGGGGCCGGGCCGGTCCCAGTCTGTCAGCCCTTCTCCAGGTACTGCTCCCGCTCCTCGTCCAGCAGGGCGTCCAGCGCCGTGCGCAGGGCGGGCAGGCGCTCCAGGTCCGGGTCGGCGGCGACGACCCGGGTGGCCTCCTCGCGGGCCTCGGCGATGACCTCCTCGTCGTCGATGACGGCGAGCACGCGCAGGCTGGACCGGGTGCCGGACTGGGCCTGGCCGAGTACGTCGCCCTCGCGGCGCTGTTCGAGGTCGATGCGGGAGAGCTCGAAGCCGTCCAGGGTGGACGCGACGGCGTTCAGCCGCTGGCGGGCGGCGCTCGCCTCGGGCATCTCGGTGACCAGCAGGCACAGGCCGGGGGCCGAGCCGCGGCCCACACGGCCGCGGAGCTGGTGCAGCTGGGAGACGCCGAAGCGGTCGGCGTCCATGATCACCATCACGGTGGCGTTCGGCACGTTGACGCCGACCTCGATGACGGTGGTGGCCACCAGGACGTCGGCCTCGCCGGCGGCGAACCGGCGCATCACGGCGTCCTTGTCGTCGGGCTGCATCCTGCCGTGCAGGACCTCCACGCGCAGTCCGCCGAGCGGGCCCCGCGCGAGCTGCTCCGCGGTGTCCAGGACGGCGAGCGGGGGCCGCTTCTCCGCCTCGTCCCCGGCGGACTTCTTCTTCGCCTTCGCGCCGTCCTCCTCGTCGCCGATGCGCGGGCACACCACATACGCCTGGTGGCCCTTCTCGACCTCCTCGCGCACCCGCTCCCAGGCGCGGGCGAGGAAGTGCGGCTTGTCGGCGGCCGGGACGACATGGCTGGCGATGGGCGAGCGCCCGGCCGGGAGCTGGTCCAGGACGGAGGTCTCCAGGTCGCCGAAGACGGTCATGGCCACCGTGCGCGGGATGGGGGTGGCGGTCATGACGAGCAGGTGCGGCGGCTGCTTGCCCTTGCCGCGCAGGGCGTCGCGCTGCTCGACACCGAAGCGGTGCTGCTCGTCGACGACCACCAGGCCGAGGTCGTGGAACTGGACCTTGTCCTCGATCAGCGCGTGCGTGCCGATGACGATGCCGGCCTCGCCGGTGGCCAGGTCGAGCAGGGCCTGACGGCGCGCGGCGGCGCCCATGGAGCCGGTGAGCAGCACCACCTTGGTGGCGTCGTCCGCGCCGCCGAGCATGCCTCCCTCGGCCAGTTCCCCCATCATCTCGGTGACCGAGCGGTGGTGCTGCTGGGCGAGGACCTCGGTGGGCGCGAGCATCGCCGCCTGGCCGCCCGCGTCGACGACGGCGAGCATGGCCCGCAGGGCGACCATGGTCTTGCCGGAACCGACCTCGCCCTGGAGCAGGCGGTGCATGGGGTGGTCGGTGGCGAGGTCGGCGAAGATCTCCTCCGAGACCTTGCGCTGGCCCTCGGTGAGGGTGAACGGCAGCCGGTCGTCGAAGGCGGCGAGGATGCCGTCGGGCCTCGGGCGGCGGGGCACGGCCGGGAGCTGCGCGTCGGCGTACCGGCGGCGGGCGAGGGCGACCTGGAGGACGAACGCCTCGTCCCACTTGAGGCGGGCGCGGGCGTCCTCGATGTCGGCCTTGGTGTGCGGGCGGTGGATCTTCAGCAGCGCCTCGGGCAGCGGGACCAGGCCGCGGCCCTCGCGCAGCGGCTCGGGCAGCGGGTCGGCGGCCTCCTGGGCGCTGGGCAGCACGGTCTGCAGCGCCTTGCCGATCTTCCAGGACTCCAGCTTGGCGGTGGCCGGGTAGATCGGGATGAGCGCGCCCGCCCAGCTCTCCACCGTCTCCTCGGCGTCCCCGCGCAGCAGCTCGTAGGCCGGGTGGGCCAGTTGGAGGCGGCGGTTGAAGACGGAGACCTTGCCGGCGAACATCGCGCGGGTGCCCGGCAGGAGTTCCTTGTGCGGTTTGTGGACACCGGCGCCGAAGAAGACCAGTTGCAGCCGGCCGCTGCCGTCGGTGATCGTCACCTCGAGCCGCTGGCCCTTGCCGCGCGGGGCGCGGCTGGAGGCGAAGGTGTGCAACCGGGCGTCGGCGACCTGCGCGACCACGGTGACGTGCTCGTCCATCGGGAGGTCGGCGAGGTGGGTGAGCTGGCCGCGCTCCTCGTACCGGCGCGGGTAGTGGTGCAGCAGGTCGCCGACGGTGTGCAGGCCGAGGTGCTCGGCCATCACCTTCGCGGTGGCGGGGCCGAGCACTTTCTTCAGTGGTTCGTCCAGTGCGGGCACGGGATCCATTGGACACCACTCCACTGACAGAGCGGGTACGGCGGACCGCCCGGCCGGTCCGCGCCGGACCGGGGCGTTCGCGTCACTCGACGCCGATGAGCAGGACGGAGCCCTGCCGGCCGCCGTGGTAGACGACCGTGTCGACGGCCAGGTAGCCCTCGCGCACCCGGGCCTCGAGGCGTTCCGCGACGGACTCCGGGGCGCCGTCGCCGAGGACCAGGGTGACCAGTTCCCCGCCGGCCGCGAGCATGCGGTCCAGGACGGCCAGGGCGGTGTCGGTGAGGTCCTGGCCGATGACCGCCACGTCGCCGTCGACCAGGCCGAGGACGTCGCCGGCCTGGCAGATGCCGGCCATGGTCCAGGACTGCCGCTCGGCGACGGCGACCTCGGCGTAGCGGGTCGCGCCGGCCGCGGAGGTCATCGCCACCACGTCCTCGTCGAAGCGGCGCTCCGGCTCGTGCACCGCCAGCGCCGCGATGCCCTGCACCGCGGACCGGGTGGGGATGAGCGCCACCCGGACGCCCTCCGCCCGTACCTGCTCGGCGGCCGCGGCGGCGGTGTGGCGCAGCTCGGCGTCGTTGGGCAGCAGCACCACCTCGCGCGCGTGCGCGCGCCGTACCGCCTGGACGAGCTCGCCGCTGGCGGGCGGTTCGCCGGGCCGGGCGAGGACGGCCGTGGCCCCGGCCTCCGTGTAAAGGCCCGCCAGGCCCTCGCCGGGCACCACCGCCACCACGGCCCGCTGGACGCGCTCGGCGGGCATCCGTTCGGCCCGCGGGGCGTGCGCGTCCCCGGCGCCGAAGCGGGTGATCCGGATGCGGTACGGCCGTCCGGCCTCGACGCCCGCCTCCACGGCGGCGCCGGCGTCGTCGACGTGCACATGGACGTTCCACAGGCCGTCGCCGCCGACCACGACGAGGGAGTCGCCGAGGGCGTCGAGCCGCTTCCGCAGCCGCGCGACGGCCGCGTCCTCGGCCTCCAGCAGGTAGATCACCTCGAAGGCGGGGCCGCCGGGCTCCGGTACGGTCGCGGCGTCCGCGCAGGGGGCGGGGTTCCGGTGCGCCTCCTCGGCGGGTTCCACGCGCGCGTGCAGTCCAGGACCGCGTCCCGCGGCGCCGCGGGGCGTCTCCCCCGTGAGCGTCTCCACGAGCGCCCCCAGCACGGTCACCAGGCCGCGTCCACCCGCGTCGACCACGCCCGCCCGCCGCAGGACGTCCAGCCGCTCCGGGGTCTCGGCGAGCGCCGCGCGGGCGCCCTCGTAGGCGGCGCGGGCCACCGCGCCGCAGTCGCCGCCGGCCGCCCCGCCCGCCGCGTCGGCGGCGGCCGAGGCGACGGTGAGGACCGTGCCCTCGACCGGGTGCGCCACCGCCTGCCGGGCGGAGTCGGCCGCGTGCCGCAGGGCGAGACCGAGGCCCCGCCCGTCGGCGTGCGCCGGGGCGTCGTCACCGGCCAGCACCTGGGCCATGCCGCGCAGCAGCTGGGCGAGGATCGTCCCGGAGTTCCCGCGCGCGCCGATCAGCGCGCCGTGCGCCATCGCCCGTACCGCGTCGGCCAAGGCGGGGGTGGGAGCGCCTCCGCCGCCGGCCTCGTGCCCGGCGAACACCGCCTCCACGGCCGTGGCCGCCGACTCCAGCGTCAGATAGAGATTGGTGCCGGTGTCGCCGTCCGCCACGGGATAGACGTTGATCGCGTCGATCTCCTCCCGGGCCTGTCCGAGCGCGTCGAGCGCCAGACCGCACCAGGCACGCACCGCGAGAGCATCGAACGTCTGCGGCACCTGCGGCACCTGTGCCTCCTCGAGCTGCTGGACGTGGCACGCAGCGTAGACGGTGGGCCCCCGCCTGCCGGAAGAGGGCGCGGGCCGGCCCGTGAGCGGGCATGCTAGTTTCGTCCTACGGGTGCAGCCGTTGTATGCTGCTCCGGTTGCCCGATCCGATCGGGCGTCTCCCCTGGCAACGCCACTCGGATCCGTGGGCTCTTCGAGCTCTGGATCTGGATCCCGGCCTGCCGGGATCAACCGTAAGTGCATCTGAAGTCTTTGGAGTGACCCGTGGCTGCCAACTGCGACGTCTGCGGCAAGGGGCCGGGCTTCGGCAACAACATCTCGCACTCGCACCGCCGTACGTCCCGCCGCTGGAACCCGAACATCCAGCGTGTGCGTACCGTGGTCGGCGGGACGCCGAAGCGCGTGAACGCCTGCACCTCGTGCATCAAGGCCGGCAAGGTCTCGCGCTGACGCAATCGCTGAGCGCGCGGCCACAGCCGGTATCGCCGCAACGAGCCGGTCCACCTCCGGGTGGACCGGCTTTTTGCTGCGCACGGCGGGGTGACGGCCCGGGCGTCCTGCGCCCGCCACCCCGCACCGGCGACCGGACCGCCACCTCACCGAGCACCCCGCACGTCCGCCTCCGGCGACCGAGCCGCCGCCTCACCCGGCGCCCCGCGCATCCCCCTCCGGCGACCGGACCGCCGCCTCACCCGGCGCCCCGCGCATCCCCCTCCGGCGACCGGACCGCCGCCTCACCCGGCGCCCGCCCTGCGCGCCCCGCTCTCCCCGCCCCGCAGCTCCCACCCATGGTCCACGGGCCCGATGCCCCCGCCCAGGGCGAAGCCCGAAGCCAGCGCTCCGGTGACGTAGGTCTTCGCCGCCGTCACCGCCTCCGGGACCGTACGGCCCTTGGCGAGTTCCGAGGCGATGGCGGAGGCCAGGGTGCAGCCCGTGCCGTGGGTGTGGCGGTTGTCGTACCTGGGGGCGCGCAGCCAGTGCTCCTCCGTGCCGTCCGTCAGGAGGTCGACGGCCTCCGGCGATGCGGCGGCGGAGAGGTGGCCGCCCTTGATCACCACCCAGCGCGGGCCGAACTCCAGCACCGCCGCGGCGGCCCGCCGCATGTCCTGCTCGGAGGCCACCCGCACGCCGGTGAGCTGCGCGACCTCGTCCAGGTTCGGGGTGGCCACGGTCGCCACCGGCAGCAGCTTCGTGCGGACGGAGTCCAGCGCCGACGCCGCCAGCAGCGCGTCGCCGTGCTTGGAGACGCCCACCGGGTCGACGACCGTCGGCGCGTCCGTGCCGGCGAGCAAGTCGGCGACGGTCTCCACGAGTTCGGCCGAGGACAGCATGCCGGTCTTGACCGCCTGCACGCCGATGTCGTCGACCACGCTGCGGTACTGGGCCCGTACCGCCTCCACCGGCAGTTCCCAGGCGCCCTGCACGCCCAGGGAGTTCTGCGCGGTCACCGCGGTGAGCACGCTCATCCCGTGCACGCCGAGCGCCAGCATCGTCTTCAGGTCGGCCTGGACGCCCGCTCCCCCGCCGGAGTCGGAGCCGGCCACCGTGAGCACCCGGGGCGGCGCGCTCATGACTCGATGTCCCCGAAGTGGTCCCAGCCGCCCTGGCTGGTCCAGGGCGCCCCGTCCACGGTCACCTGCGGCAGCGCGGACGGGTTGAGCACCTCGCCGATGACCTTCCAGCGCGCGGGCAGCTTCACGTCCGGCGGGAAGGTCGCCACGATCGCGTGGTCCTCGCCCCCGGTCAGCACCCACTGCATGGGGTCGACGCCGACGGCCTGGCCGATGTCGTGCATCTGCGAGGGGATGTCGACCGTGCCGGAGCGGATGTCGATGCGGACCTTGCTGGCCTCGGCGATGTGCCCGAGGTCGGCGATCAGGCCGTCGCTGACGTCGCACATGGCGGTCGCGCCGAGACCGGCGGCGGCCGGGCCCGCGTGGTACGGCGGCTCGGGGCGCCGGTGCGCCTCGACGAAGGCGCGCGGGGAGCGGAAACCGCGGGAGAGCACCGCGTGCCCGGCCGCGGACCAGCCGAGCCAGCCGGTCACCGCGACGATGTCGCCGGGCTGCGCCCCGCCCCGGGTGACGGGCTCCTGGTTGCGCAGGTCGCCGAGCGCGGTGATGGACACCGTGATGGTGTCGCCGCGGACGACGTCCCCGCCGACGACCGCCGCGCCGGCCACCTGGCACTCGTCGCGCAGCCCGTCCATGAGCTCGCTGGGCCAGGTCACCGGCAGTTCGGCGGGCACGACCAGGCCGAGCAGCAGCGCGGTCGGCACGGCGCCCATGGCGGCGATGTCGGCGAGGTTCTGGGCGGCGGCCTTGCGGCCGACGTCGTAGGCCGTGGACCAGTCGCGGCGGAAGTGGCGGCCCTCCACCAGGACGTCGGTGCTGGCCACGACCCGCCGGTCGGGCGCGGAGACCACGGCGGCGTCGTCGCCGGGGCCGACCCGGACCGCCGGGGTGGTGGTGAGACGGGAGGTGAGCTCCCTGATGAGCCCGAACTCCCCGAGCTCACCAACAGTGCCCTTCATTTCCCTTTCGCCCCTTCTATCCCTGCCCGTGCCCGGTCGCGGGTCGTCCGAGTCCTCGCTACGGTCGAACTGACCGTCAATGTCCGCCGTGCCTGTACCCCGGCGCGCACGGCCCGGTTCCCGCAGGTCTCCCCGCGACGAGCGGCGACGCGGTACCGTGGCGTTCCTTTTCCCCACATGATCCTCGTGGCCGCCCTGGAGGTTCCGTGGTACAGGCGTACATCCTGATTCAGACGGAGGTCGGCAAGGCGTCGACCGTCGCCGATCTGATCGGCAAGATCCCCGGAGTCGTCCAGGCCGAGGACGTGACGGGTCCGTACGACGTCATCGTGCGCGCCCAGGCCGACACCGTCGACGACCTGGGACGCATGGTGGTCGCCAAGGTCCAGCAGGTGGACGGCATCACCCGCACCCTGACCTGTCCGGTGGTGCATCTGTAGCCCCCGTCTACCCTGTGCCGGTGAACTCCTTCCGCCACCGGCACGCCGTTTGCTCCGCTCTCGCGGTGCTGATCACCGTCGCGGGCTGCTCCTCGGCAGACGACAACGTGTCCGCGACGGTTCCCAGCCCGGACGCGAAGGTCACCGGGCTGTGTCAGGACCTGGACCAGGTCCTGCCGGCGACGGTGGACGGTGAGAGCCGCGACGACCCCGAACCCGCGTCCGAACTGACCGCGGGCTGGGGCGGCGTGGCGATCATACTGCGGTGCGGTGTGGAGCGGCCGCCGAAGATGACCGATCCCAAGGTGGCCAACGGCCAGGACGCCGACGCGGTACCCGGGGGTGTGAACGGCGTCGACTGGCTGATGGAGAGGCAGGAGGACGGCGTCCAGCGCTTCACCACCGCCAACCGCGAGGCGTACGTCGAGGTCAGGGTGGTCGACGGGCGGGACAGCACGGGCGTGCTGATCGATCTGGCCCCGGCCGTGAAGAAGGCGATCCCCGAGGGGATCGCCTCCTGACCCGCGTGCGGAACCGGGCTGAGCTGACCCGCGTACGGAACCGGGCTCAGCGCAGCCCGGTGGACCGGCGCAGCGCCGCCTGGATCAGCAGGTCGACGAGTTCCTGGTAGCTCACGCCGGTCGCCTGCCACATCTGCGGGTACATCGAGATGGGCGTGAAGCCGGGCATGGTGTTGATCTCGTTGATCACGAACTCGCCGTCCTCGGTGAGGAAGAAGTCCGCGCGGACCAGCCCCTCGCAGGAGGCCGCGTCGAACGCCTCGACCGCGAGCCGGCGCACCTCGGCCGTCTCCTCGTCGGTCAGCGGCGCGGGCACGATGCCGGGCGTGGAGTCGATGTACTTCGCCTCGAAGTCGTAGTACGCGTGCGCGTCCGGCGGCGGGATCTCGGCGGGCAGCGAGGCGCGCGGCCCGTCCGCGAACTCCAGCACGCCGCACTCGATCTCACGGCCGCGCAGCGCCGCCTCGACGAGGATCTTCGGGTCGTGGCGCTGGGCCTCGGCAATGGCCTCGTCCAGGCCGGAGAGGTCGTCGACCTTGGTGATGCCGATGGACGAGCCGGCGCGGGCGGGCTTCACGAACAGCGGCCAGCCGTGGTCGCCGGCGAAGTCCACGATCCGCCTGCGGGCCGCCGCCTCGTCCTGCGCCCACTCGCGCGGCCGGATCACCAGGTACGGGCCGACCTTGAGCCCGAAGGAGGTGAACACCCGCTTCATGTACTCCTTGTCCTGGCCGACGGCCGAGGACAGCACACCGGAGCCCACGTAGGGCATGCCGGAGAGTTCGAGCAGGCCCTGGAGGGTGCCGTCCTCCCCGTAGGGGCCGTGCAGCACCGGGAAGACCACGTCGACCTCACCGAGCGCCTTGGGCACCGATCCCGGCTCGCTGTACACGACTTCGCGGTCGGCGGGGTCGACGGGGAGCACCACCGCGCCCTCCGTGGACTCGGCCAGCTGGTCGACGCTGGGCGTGCGGCGCTCGGCGATCGCCATGCGTTCCGGTTCGTCGGCGGTGAGCGCCCACCGGCCGTCCTGGGTGATGCCGATCGGCAGGACGTCGTACCTGGTCCGGTCGATGGCCTTGAGGACGGCGCCGGCGGTGACCACGGAGATCCCGTGCTCGGAGCTGCGCCCGCCGAACACGACGGCCACACGCGGCTTGCGCGACGGCGAGTCGGGGCTCTGGGGGAGGTTCTCGGTGCTCATATCGCGACGAGCGTACCCGTTGCCGGAGCCGGGACACAGCGCCCGCAACGCCGTGCGTGGGCCGAACGGAGGGGGCCGTCGCTCAGCGTCGTTCGGGCTTCGCGCTGCGCGACATCAGGTCCTTGAGAGCCACCTGCGGGGGCTTGCCCTCGTGCACGATCTCCACGACCGTCTCGGTGAGCGGCATGTCGACGCCGTGCCGGCGGGCCAGGTCCAGCACCGACTCGCAGGACTTGACGCCCTCGGCGGTCTGCTTGGTGACCGCGATGGTCTCCTGCAGGGTCAGCCCCTTGCCGAGGTTGGTGCCGAAGGTGTGGTTGCGGGACAGCGGCGAGGAGCAGGTGGCCACCAGGTCGCCCAGGCCCGCGAGTCCGGAGAAGGTCAGCGGGTCCGCGCCGAGCGCGACGCCGAGCCGGGTGGTCTCGGCGAGGCCGCGGGTGATGAGCGAGCCCTTGGTGTTGTCGCCGAGGCCCATGCCGTCCGCGATGCCGACGGCCAGGCCGATGACGTTCTTCACCGCGCCGCCCAGCTCGCAGCCGATGACGTCGGTGTTGGTGTACGGCCGGAAGTACGGGGTGTGGCAGGCGGTCTGGAGCCGCCGGGCGACCTCTTCGTCGGTGCAGGCGACCACGGCGGCGGCCGGCATCCGGGCGGCGATCTCCCGGGCCAGGTTGGGGCCGGTCACCACGGCGATCCGCTCGTGGCCGACCTTGGCGACGTCGTCGATGACCTCGCTCATCCGCATCGCGGAGCCGAGTTCGACGCCCTTCATCAGGGAGACCAGCACCGTGCGGGGCGCGAGCAGGTCGGTCCACTGGGCGAGGTTGCCGCGGAGCGTCTGCGAGGGCACCGCGAGGACGGTGAAGTCGGCGCCGCGCGCGGCCTCGGCGGCGTCCGAGGTGGCCCGCACGTTCTCGGGGAGTTCCACCCCGGGCAGGTAGTCGGGGTTGGTGCGGGTGGAGTTGACCGCCTCGGCGAGTTCGGGGCGCCGTCCCCACAGCACGACGTCGCAGCCCGCGTCGGCGAGGACCATGCCGAAGGCCGTCCCCCACGATCCGGTGCCGAAGACGGCCGCCTTGACCGGCTTGCTCACGTACCCAGCCCCTCTTCGCGTACTTCCCGCACGGCGGCCCGCTCGCCCCGTGCGCCGTCCTGCCGGGCGTCCCGGTCCCGCCGCCGCTGCGCGCGCGTCCTGCGGCGCTGTTCCATCCGCTCCTCGCGCGGGTCGTAGGGCGTCTCGGGGGCCTTCTCGCCGCGCAACACCTCGAGCTGGCGGGTGACGGCCGCCATGATCGTCTCGGTCGCCTCCTTGAGCAGCTCCGGGGTCATCTCCCGGTCGTAGAAGCGCGAGAGGTCGACCGGGGGGCCGGCCAGCACCCTGCTGGTCTTGCGCGGGAACAGCCGCGGCTTCCTGGCGTACGGCGGCAGCAGTTCGTTGGCGCCCCACTGGGCGACCGGGATCACCGGGCACTTGGTCTGCAGGGCGACGCGCGCGGCGCCGGTCTTGCCGGTCATCGGCCAGCCGTCCGGGTCCCGGGTGAGGGTGCCCTCGGGATAGAAGGCGACGCACTCGCCGCGCTCGACGGCGTCGATCGCGGCGCGGAAGGCGCTCAGCGCGTCCGTGCTCTCGCGGTACACGGGGATCTGCCCGGTGCCGCGCATCGCGGCGCCGACGAATCCCTTGCTGAAAAGCCCGCTCTTCGCGAGGAATCGCGGAACACGGCCGGTGTTGTACTGGAAGTGCGCGTAGGCCAGAGGATCGATGTGCGAGTTGTGGTTCACCGCGGTGATGAATCCGCCCTCGGCCGGAATGTTCTCCATTCCGCGCCAGTCCCGCTTGAGCAGTACCACCAGCGGCGGTTTGCAGAGCACCGCGGCGAAGCGGTACCAGAAGCCGATTCTGCGGCGCGGCACAAGTACACCTTCCTCTTACGGACGACAGGCCCAGGTCCCGGCCTCCTCAGGCCGGGCGGGCCGCACAAGTGTCGCCCCGGGCTGCCGGTCTGTCGAGAACACCGTACGCCCGCTCCCCCGGCCGTCGGCCGCCCCGGGTGACAATGACCGTGACAAGAGAGGGACGCAACACTCGTGCAGTGGACCTTGGTGGTACCCCTGAAGCCCCTGCCGCAGGCCAAGAGCAGGCTCGCGGATACCGCGGACGACGGTCTGCGGCCGGGTCTGGCGCTCGCGTTCGCCCAGGACACGGTGGCGGCCGCGCTCGACTGCCCGGCGGTGCGGGATGTGGTGGTCGTCACCGACGACACGCTGGCCGCCCGGGAACTGGCCGCGCTGGGCGCCGGGACCGTGCCCGACCTGCCGCGGACCGGGCTCAACGCCGCGCTCACCCACGCCGCGGCGGTGGTGGGCGCCGCCCGCCGCGCGGCCTCGGTGGCGGCCCTGAACGCGGATCTGCCGGCGCTGCGCCCGGCGGAACTGGCCCGGGTCCTGGACGCGGCGGCGGAATTCCCCCGGTCCTTTCTCGCGGATTCCGCGGGGCTCGGCACGACGCTGCTCGCCGCGAGCCGGGGCCGGGAACTGCGTCCGCACTTCGGCGTCGGTTCCCGCGCCCTGCACCGGGCGTCCGGCGCGGTGGAGCTGACGCTCGACGCGGTGGACTCCGTACGGCAGGACGTGGACACGGGCGGCGATCTGCGGGCGGCGCTGGCGCTGGGTGTCGGTCCCCGCACGGCCGCGGTCGCCGCGCGGCTGCCCGCCGGGCGGCAGTAGGCTGCCGCACATGCAGGCCACCGCGTACACCTACGACCCCGACAGCCGCAGCGGTCAGGTGCTGCTGGACGACGGCACCCCGGTCCCCTTCGACGCCGCGGCGTTCGACGCGGGCGGCCTGCGGCTGCTGCGTCCCGGGCAGCGGGTGCGGCTGGAGACGGAGGGCGAGGGCGCGTCCCTGCGGATCACGCTGGTGACGCTGCAGACCTTCTGACCGCGCCCGTGAGCGGCCTCGGACACACCGCGGGCCGGACTCCCGGGGGAGTCCGGCCCGACGCGTGAGTACCGCTTGCCCGAAGGGGGGACCAGGCGTCCGCTACTTCTTGCGGGTGGTGGTCTTCTTGGCGGTGGTCTTGCGCGCGGTCGACTTCTTGGCGGGGGCCTTCTTGGCCGTCGCCTTCTTCGCCGGGGCCTTCTTCGCCGTGGTCTTCTTCGCGGCGGTGCTCTTGGCCGCGGCCGTCGACGTGGCGGGGGCCTTCTTCGCCGTGGTCTTGGTCGCCGTCGTCTTGGCGGGAGCCTTCTTGGCGGCGGTGGTCTTCTTCGCGGCGGTCTTCTTGGCGGTGGCCTTCTTGGCGGTGGTCTTCTTCGCCGCGGCCTTCTTCACCGTCGCCGAAGCGCCGCCGCTGAGGCTGCCCTTGGGAGCCTTCTTCACAGCGACCTCACCGCCGCGCGGCAGCTTCTTCGAGCCGCTGACCAGGTCCTTGAAGCCCTGACCGGCGCGGAAGCGCGGGACGGAGGTCTTCTTGACCCGAACCCGCTCACCCGTCTGAGGGTTGCGGGCGTAGCGGGCCGGGCGGTCGACCTTTTCGAACGAACCGAAGCCGGTGACCGAGACCCGCTCCCCCGCGACGACCGCGCGGACGATGGCGTCCAGTACGTGGTCGACGGCGTCGGCGGCCTGCTGGCGGCCGCCCACCTTGTCGGCAATCGCTTCTACGAGCTGCGCCTTGTTCACGTCTTCCCCTTCGGAGACATCGCCAGAACGAATGTGTTCAAGCTTTTTCGCACGTTAGGCAGATATATACCGCAAATCAAACACGAAACGGGCTAATCACCCTTGTGCCGCAACGGACTCGGTTGCCTCGACTGGCTCAGCGTTCCTCTTCGGGGATTCGCCCCGCGTCGAGGTCCGCAATGAACCGCTCCAGACGCCTTGCCGCACCGGCGAGATCGTGCTTGGCCGCGGCCGTAATGACCAGCAGCTTCCGGGTCAGCGCCATCCGTACGCCCTCCGGGACTTGCAGTGCGCGCACCCTCGAGTGCGCTTCCTTGAGCCGGACCGCGACCGCCGTATAGAGCTGGAGTTGGCCGTCGTGTTCCATGCACAGATTGTGCCATCTGGGGCGAGTTGTCGCCTGCGCAGGGGGCAACTGCCGCGCCGGACGGCCGTCCGCACACACCCGGAGCTCACGGGCACGTGACACGTGTACCCCGGCAACCACCTTCTTAACGTGGCAAGTTGGCGACTCTCAAGAGGGCACGCGGAGCCGAACGGGTACGAAGACGCCCGTACCCCCGATCGGACCGATCGGGGGTACGGGCGGGGTGTCGCGGTGGCCGAAAGTCGACCTCTGCCGAGGACTTCGACCGCGCGAGGGGGTCAGGCCGTGAGCGTCCGCGGCTTGAACGACGGACGCTTCGCCTCGTACGCGGCGATGTCCGCCTCGTTCCGCAGCGTGATGGAGATGTCGTCGAGGCCGTTCAGCAACCGCCAGCGGGAGTTCTCGTCCAGCTCGAAGGGGGCGGTGACGCCCTCGGCGCGCACCTCGCGGGCCTCGAGGTCGACGGTGATCTCGGCGGTGGGGTCGGCCTCGGTAAGCTCCCACAGCCGGTCGACGATCTTCTGGTCGAGGACGACCGTCAGCAGGCCGTTCTTCAACGAGTTGCCGCGGAAGATGTCGGCGAAGCGGGCGGAGATCACGGCCTTGAAGCCGTAGTTCTGCAGCGCCCAGACGGCGTGCTCGCGGGAGGAGCCGGTGCCGAAGTCGGGGCCGGCCACCAGAACCGTCGCGCCCTGCCGCTCGGGGCGGTTGAGCACGAACTCGGGGTCCTTGCGCCAGGCCTCGAACAGCCCGTCCTCGAACCCGTCCCGCGTGACCTTCTTGAGCCAGTGGGCGGGGATGATCTGGTCGGTGTCGACGTTGCTGCGGCGCAGCGGGACGGCCCGGCCGGTGTGGGTGGTGAATGCTTCCATGGCTGATCAGACTCCAGCGGGCGTGCGGTCGTCGGCGGCGGCGAGGTCGGCCGGGGAGGCCAGGTGGCCGAGGACCGCGGTGGCCGCGGCGACCTGCGGGGACACCAGGTGCGTCCGGCCGCCCTTGCCCTGCCTGCCCTCGAAGTTGCGGTTGGAGGTGGAGGCGGAGCGCTCACCGGGGGCGAGCTGGTCGGGGTTCATGCCCAGGCACATCGAGCAGCCCGCGTGCCGCCACTCGGCTCCGGCCTCCTTGAAGACCACGTCGAGGCCCTCGGAGACGGCCTGCAGACCCACCCGCGCGGAGCCGGGGACGACCAGCATCCGTACGCCGTCGGCGACTTTGCGGCCCTGGAGGATGTCCGCGGCGGCGCGCAGGTCCTCGATGCGGCCGTTGGTGCAGGAACCTACGAAGACGGTGTCCACCTCGATGGAGCGCAGCGGCTGTCCGGCCTCCAGTCCCATGTACTCCAGGGCCTTTTCGGCGGCGAGCCGCTCCGAGGCGTCCTCGTACGAAGCCGGGTCGGGGACCGACGCCGAAAGCGGGACGCCCTGGCCCGGGTTGGTGCCCCAGGTGACGAACGGCGACAGCTCGGAGGCCTCGATGACGACCTCGGCGTCGAACTCGGCGTCGTCGTCGGACTTCAGCGTCTTCCAGTAGGCGACGGCCGCGTCCCAGTCCTCGCCCTTCGGGGCGTGCGGACGGCCCTCGAGGTACGCGAAGGTCGTCTCGTCGGGGGCGATCATGCCCGCGCGGGCGCCGGCCTCGATCGACATGTTGCAGATGGTCATCCGGGCCTCCATCGAGAGCTTCTCGATGGCCTCGCCGCGGTACTCCAGGACGTAGCCCTGGCCGCCGCCCGTGCCGATCCTCGCGATGATCGCCAGGATCAGGTCCTTGGCCGTGACGCCCTCGGGCAGCTCGCCGTTGACCGTGATGGCCATGGTCTTGGGGCGGGTCATCGGCAGCGTCTGGGTCGCGAGGACGTGCTCCACCTGGGAGGTGCCGATACCGAAGGCCAGTCCGCCGAAGGCGCCGTGGGTGGAGGTGTGCGAGTCGCCGCACACCACCGTCATGCCGGGCTGGGTCAGGCCCAGCTGCGGGCCGACGACGTGCACCACGCCCTGCTCGACGTCGCCCAGCGGGTGCAGCCGGACGCCGAACTCCGCGCAGTTCTTGCGCAGCGTCTCCAGCTGGACCCGGGAGACCGGGTCGGCGATGGGCTTGTCGATGTCGAGGGTGGGGGTGTTGTGGTCCTCGGTCGCGATGGTGAGGTCGAGACGGCGCACCCGGCGGCCGTTCTTGCGGAGGCCGTCGAAGGCCTGGGGGCTGGTCACCTCGTGCAGCAGGTGCAGATCGATGAAGAGGAGGTCGGGCTCGCCCTCGGCGCGCCGGACGACGTGGTCGTCCCAGACCTTCTCCGCGAGTGTCCTACCCATCGCTTTCCCTCCGGCCGGCACGTTGCCCTCCGGCCCAACTAGAGATCTGTGAGACGGCGCCCGCGCCCCTGACACCGGGCGTCCGCCGTCAGGCCCGGTGGTCCACGGGCCGCGTTGCTTCGTGCTTCAAGAGTGGCGGGTTCCACGGAAAATTGAACTTGCGTTTCACAGAGTGAGACGCAAGTATCGTTGCATGGACAACAGTAGCGGCGTCGGCGTTCTGGACAAGGCAGCACTCGTCCTGAGCGCTCTGGAGTCCGGCCCGGCCACCCTCGCGGGACTGGTCGGTGCCACCGGACTGGCACGACCCACGGCCCACCGCCTGGCCGTGGCGCTGGAGCACCACCGCATGGTGGCGCGTGACATGCAGGGGCGGTTCATCCTCGGCCCGCGCCTGGCCGAACTGGCCGCGGCCGCGGGCGAGGACCGGCTGCTCGCCACCGCGGGCCCGGTGCTGACCCACCTGCGCGACGTGACGGGCGAGAGCGCCCAGCTCTACCGCCGCCAGGGCGACATGCGCATCTGCGTCGCCGCGGCGGAGCGTCTGTCCGGCCTGCGGGACACGGTACCGGTGGGCTCCACGCTCACCATGAAAGCAGGCTCGTCGGCGCAGATCCTCATGGCCTGGGAGGAGCCCGAGCGGCTGCACCGCGGCTTGCAGGGCGCCCGGTTCACGGCGACGGCCCTCTCCGGCGTACGGCGCCGCGGCTGGGCGCAGTCGATCGGCGAGCGCGAGCCCGGTGTGGCGTCCGTCTCGGCCCCGGTGCGCGGCCCGTCGAACCGTGTGGTGGCCGCCGTCTCGGTCTCCGGCCCCATCGAGCGCCTGACCCGGCACCCGGGCCGGATGCACGCCCAGGCCGTCATCGACGCCGCCGCCCGCCTCTCCGAGGCGCTCCGCCGCTCCTGAGCGTCCCCCCGTCCACGACAACGTCCACGGGGGACGGGTCCGCCCCAACGCCGCGGCGGACCCTCCTCCGTCTCACGCGCCGTCGGCCACCGCCGACGGCGCGGTCTTCTCCGTCACGTCCGCCGCCGCCGGCTTCTCCGGCCGGTACGCGAACCGGTCCTCGGCGCGCCGGCCGCGCTTCTCCAGCGGTGTCCGTCCGTGCGCGGCCGCGAGCCCGAACGCCGGCATGTCGACGTAGACCGCCTCGTAGTTGCCCTGCGGCACCACGTACGTCTCGTGCCAGATCCCGACGTGGCCGCGCGCCTTGCCCTCCCGCTCCTTGCGGTTGAGAGACGTCCACGCGCTGTGGTGGACCGTGCCCGGGGCGTGCGCGTAGGCGTAGAGCTTCTCCTTGGACTCCCGGTACTGGACGACGTAGTACGTCCGCGGCGAGGCCGTGAGGAGGAGGTGCTCGAGCAGTCCGCTCCCGGGACGCCTGCCGAGTTCGCGCAGCATGCGCCGCATGGAGACCAGTACGGGCAGCCAGTGGTGCACCGCCCGGAAGCGGTTGATCCGCATGCCGATCAGCAGGACGACGACGTCGCCCTCCGCCGCCGCGGTGGTGCGCTCGGCGACCGCGAACCTGTGCCGCATGTCTCACTCCCGGATCCATAGGGTGGGCTGGACGAGTTCCCCGGGGAACTCTTGGATAGTCTTGCTATCCCATGAAAGGCGCAAGAGGTGCGGCTGGCTGAACTGAGCGAACGCAGCGGTGTGTCCACCGCGACGATCAAGTACTACCTGCGGGAAGGCCTGCTGCCGCCCGGCCGCCGCGTCAACGCGACCACGGCGGAGTACGGCGAGGAGCACCTGCGGCGGCTGCGACTGGTGCGCGCGCTGATCCAGGTGGGAGGCGTCCCGGTGGCCAAGGCCCGTGAGGTGCTGAGCCACATCGACGACGAGTCCCTCGGCCGCACGATCCGCCTCGGCGCGGCCCTGTGGGCGCTGCCGCAGGATCCGGAGCCGGACGAGGAGGACCCGGACGTGGTGGCGGCCCGCGCGGAGGTGGACCGGCTGCTGGAGTCGCTGGGCTGGGAGACCTCGCGGGAGATGGCCTCCCTCTCCCCCGTGCACCGCTCGCTGGTGGTGGCGGTGGCCACACTGCGGCGGCTCGGTTATCCGTGGGACGCCGAGTTGATGGCGCCGTACGCCCGGCTGATGCACCAGGTGGCGTCCCGGCAGCTCGACTACATGGAGACGTACGACACGCTCAAGGAGCAGGTGGAGGTGGCCGTGGCGTCGGCGGTGCTGTTCGAACCGGTGCTGCGCGCCCTGCACCGGCTGGCGCAGGAGGAGGAGTCTGCGCGGCGGTACGGCATCGAGTGACCGACAGCACGAAAGCCCCCCACCGAGGTGGAGGGCTTTCGCCGGTGTACCCCCGACCGGATTCGAACCGGCGCTACCGCCTTGAGAGGGCGGCGTGCTAGGCCGCTACACAACGGGGGCGTGGATCATGCGTTTCTACAGATCCTGCTGGTCTACCTGGACTCGAACCAAGACTAACTGAACCAGAATCAGTCGTGCTGCCAATTACACCATAGACCAATGATGGTTTAGACCAGTCAGTACCCCCGACCGGATTCGAACCGGCGCTACCGCCTTGAGAGGGCGGCGTGCTAGGCCGCTACACAACGGGGGCCCTAGCGATCCTCATCCGGCGGCAGCCGGATGTTGTCACCGTGTGGCCAGCGGGAGCTACCCTGACTGTCCTCGCGGGAAGGATCTGTACCCCCGACCGGATTCGAACCGGCGCTACTGCCTTGAGAGGGCAGCGTGCTAGGCCGCTACACAACGGGGGCTTGCGGATGTGATCCGCGGGTGCAGATGAGCTCTGCGAGCTGGCCTACCTGGACTCGAACCAAGACTAACTGAACCAGAATCAGTCGTGCTGCCAATTACACCATAGGCCACTGGAACGCAAGCCCCGGAGGGGATCTCGTTCTAGTTCTGCGCTTCGGGGTTCCGGCCTTCCGGCCCGCTCCCCGCGGCGCAGGAAGAACATTACCCGAAGGAGGTCGGGGCTCCAAAACGAGTATCGCCGCGCAGCAGCGAGGGCAGTTCGGCGAGGGACGCGATCCGCCGCGGACCCTCGGGCGGTTCCAGGGCCGCGCGGGCGTCGGCGCGGTCGATCCACACCGAGAGCAGCCCGGCCTCGGCGGCGCCCCGGCCGTCGATCTCCGGGTGGTCCCCGACGTACGCGACCTGCTCCGGAGGCAGCGCGAGGGCCTGGCAGGCGGCCAGGAAGGCGCCGGGATCCGGCTTGGACACGCCCAGCTCGGCGGCGCACAGGACGGCCTCGAAGCGGTCGTGCACGCCCAGCACGCGCAGCTTGCGGTCCTGCACGTGCAGGCTGGAGTTGGAGAGCACGGCGTGCCGGTGGCTGCCGGCGAGGGCGTCCAGCACGGGCAGCACGTCCGGGAACAGGCTCCAGGCGGACTCGTAGTGGACCAGGTAGCGGTCGAACCAGGCGTCCGCCTCCGCGTCGGTCAGCTCGCGGCCCAGGAAGACCCGGGTGCGGTCGCGGCGCTGGGTCTCGAAGTCCACCTCGCCGGCGGCGAACCGCGCCCACTGCAGGTCGGTGATCTCCCGCCAGCGCGCCAGCGCCTCCTCCACGGAGCCGTACCCGGCGAGCAGCCCCTCGACGGCCAGATGGGCGCGCATGCCCTCCCGGTCGGCGGTGGTGTAGTCGAACAGCGTGTCGTCGACGTCCCAGACCACGGCGCGGATGTCCATGCCACCGACGGTACCGGGACCCGCGCGGGGACGCCGGGGAACGCCGAGGGGCGGCTCCCGGACGTGTCCGGGAGCCGCCCCTGCACGGCGGGCGAGGTCAGCCGGCGAGCTTCGCCAGGGCCGCGTCGATGCGGGCCAGGGACTTCTCCTTGCCCAGGACCTCCAGCGACTCGAAGAGCGGCAGGCCGACGGTGCGGCCGGTGACCGCGACGCGGACCGGGGCCTGGGCCTTGCCGAGCTTGAGGCCGTGGGCCTCGCCGGCGGCCAGGACGGCCGCCTTCAGCGACTCGGCGGAGGTCCAGTCGGCGGCCTCCAGGTTCTCCCGGGCGGTGCGCAGCAGGGCGTCGGAGCCCTCCTTCATCGCCTTGTTCCAGGACGCCTCGTCGAAGACCGGCTCCGGCAGGAACAGGAAGTCGACGTTGTCGGTGATCTCGGAGAGGACCTTGAGGCGGGTCTGCGCGTGCGGGGCGACGGCCTGCCACTTGGCCTCGTCGAAGGCCTCCGGCGCCCAGGGGGCGTGCGGGGCGCGCAGCCAGGGGCGGCAGCGCTCCGCGAAGTCCTTCGCGTCGAGCATGCGGATGTGGTCGGCGTTGATCGCCTCGCACTTCTTGAGGTCGAAGCGCGCCGGGTTGGGGTTGACGTCGGTGACGTCGAAGGCGGCGACCATCTCGTCGATCGTGAAGACGTCCTGGTCGGCGGAGAGCGACCAGCCGAGCAGCGACAGGTAGTTGAGCAGGCCCTCGGGCAGGAAGCCGCGCTCGCGGTAGAGGTTGAGCGAGGACTGCGGGTCGCGCTTGGAGAGCTTCTTGTTGCCCTCGCCCATCACGTACGGCAGGTGGCCGAAGGCGGGGATCTCCTCGGCGACGCCCAGCTCGATCAGCGCCTTGTACAGCGCGATCTGGCGCGGGGTGGAGGAGAGCAGGTCCTCGCCGCGCAGGACGTGGGTGATCTCCATCAGGGCGTCGTCGACCGGGTTGACCAGCGTGTAGAGCGGGGCGCCGTTGGCGCGCACGATGCCGTAGTCCGGCACGTTCTCCGGCAGGTAGGTGATCTCGCCCCGGACCAGGTCGGTGAAGGTGATCGGCTCGTCGGGCATCCGGAAGCGGACGATCGGCTCGCGGCCCTGGGCCTGGTACTGCTCGACCTGCGCGGGCGTGAGCTCGCGGCAGTGGCCGTCGTAGCCGGACGGCTTGCCGGCGGCACGGGCGGCCTCGCGGCGGGCGTCCAGCTCCTCCTGGGAGCAGTAGCAGTGGTAGGCGTGGCCGCCGTCGAGCAGCTTGCGCGCGACGTCCCGGTAGATGTCCATGCGCTGCGACTGGCGGTACGGCGCGTGCGGGCCGCCGGTCTCGGGGCCCTCGTCCCAGTCGAAGCCCAGCCAGCGCATGGAGTCCAGCAGCTGGTCGTACGACTCCTCGGAGTCGCGGGCCGCGTCGGTGTCCTCGATGCGGAAGACCAGGGTGCCGCCGTGGCGCTTGGCGAACGCCCAGTTGAACAGGGCGGTGCGGACCAGGCCCACGTGCGGGTTACCGGTGGGCGAGGGGCAGAAACGGACGCGTACGGGTGCGCTAGCCACGCTTGACAACCTTGTTGGTGAGAGTGCCGATGCCTTCGATGGTGACGGCGACCTCGTCGCCGACGTGCAGGGGGCCGACCCCGGCCGGGGTGCCCGTGAGGATGACGTCGCCCGGGAGCAGGGTCATGGCCTCGGAGATGTTGACGATCAGGTCCTCGATGGAGTGGATCATCTCGCTGGTGCGGCCGAGCTGGCGCTGGTCCCCGTTGACCGTGAGCTGGATCGTCAGGTCGTGCGCGGCGGCGATGTCGAGGTCCGTCTCCACCCAGGGGCCGAGCGGGCAGGAGGTGTCGAAGCCCTTGGCCCGCGCCCACTGCTTCTCGCGCTTCTGGACGTCGCGCGCGGTGACGTCGTTGGCGCAGGTGTAGCCGAAGATCACGTCCTTGACGCGCTCGCGCGGGACCTCGCGGCAGAGCCGGCCGATGACCACGGCGAGCTCGGCCTCGTGGTGCACCTCCTGGGAGAAGGAGGGGTACTGGATCTCGTCGCCGGGGCCGACGACCGAGGTGGCGGGCTTGAAGAAGGCGAAGGGGGCGTCGGGCACCTCGTTGCCCATCTCCTTCGCGTGGTCCGCGTAGTTGCGCCCGAAGGCCACCACCTTGTTGGGGAGCACCGGGGGCAGCAGCCTGACCTTGCTCACCGGGACCTTGGTGCCGGAGAGCTCGAAGTCCGAGAACGGGATGCCCTTGATGATGTCCAGGACGAGCTCGTCCTGCTTCTCGCCCTCGACCGCGCCGAAGGCGACGTTCCCGTCGATGGAGAATCTGGCGATGCGCACGGGATGCTGGTCCCCTTGACTGAAGCGGCTGGAGTCTGACGCCCCAGGCTAACGCGCAGGGGTCCGGCCCCGGCGCACCGACGAGGGGCGCCCCGCGGTGGGGCGCCCCTCGTCGGTGCTCGGCGCGCGCTGGGCGTTTTCCGGGCGCCGCGCGTACGAACCGGTGTCAGTCCGCGGCGCCGGCCGCGACCGGGATCTCCATGAGGACGGTGCGCCTGGGGTTGGCCGTCTGGGCCGGAAGTTCGACGGGGTGCTCCTGCTGCACCGGCTTCTGCAGGTCGCCGGCACCGTCGAGGTGCGCGAGCGTCGTGCGCCGCGGGTTGGCGATCTTGTGGAACATCGTCGTCGTCTTCACTGTTTACTTGACCCTGTCCTGTGCACGGGCGCCCGGAGGCTCGGGAAGATCCTCACGCGGGCGCGGGTTGTCGGTTCTGCCGTTCCTGTAAAGCGTCAGGCTAAACAGTCGATTCCCGGCGGCCCGGGGCGGGGAGTCGTGATCAGGGTGTGAGTTTGCTCACGAAGTGCATGGCAATCCGGACATTCCGTACGCTCGCATCGACGGCCGGAATCGGACATTGAGCCCCTGAAGCCACCATTCCGCTCCTGATCATGCCGACTGGGACACCCGTCCGGCCCTGCCGGTCCGGGCCGGTATGCCCGAAATCGTCAAGATCCCGTTCTACGACTGGTGACCCGCCGGACACGGGGTGTCATGTATGTCACGGGTAGACCCACGGGCCTTGTTGGAGATCCTGCACTGTGCTGGAATCTCACGGACCGCCGCAGGGATCGAGCCGGCGCACAGGGGGCGCGACCACGCGCCGAGCGGCGGCGAGATGGGGGAACCGGCGCCGGACCATCACGACCACCACGGGGGCGTATTCAGGGCGCCCCTATGACGCCGACACCGTGCCTCCCCGTTCACGCGGAGGGGCGCCTGGTTCAGAGGTTGCGACGCTAGTGCAGGGACGTTTCAAGAGGGATGGCAGCGCTTCGGCGGAGCCGGAGCCGCAGGGCGGGACTGGCCCCAAGGCCGTCAGCTCCTCGCCCCAGCACGCCCAGAGCCAGGGGCCGACCCCGCCCGGTGACCACGGCGGCGAGCGCCCCGGTGCGGGCGCGCCGTCCACACCCCCGACCACGCCGCCGGTCGCCCCCGCCGGTCCGGTCGGCCCGGGCCCGCGCATAGCCCTGCGCAACTGGCGGATCTCGACCCGTCTGGTGTCGCTGCTCGCGCTGCCGGTGGTCGCGGCCACCTCGCTCGGCGCGTTGCGCATCCAGCAGTCGATGGACGACATCCAGCAGCTCGACAACATGAAGCTGCTGACGGACATGACCAAGCAGGCCACCGAGCTGGCCCACGCGCTCCAGGAGGAGCGCGACCAGTCGGCCGGTCCGCTGGCGCACGGCGGCAAGGGCACGGACTTCTCGGTCAAGGGCTACCGCGAGAAGACCGACCGCGCGATGTCGAACTTCCTCGACAGCTCCGAGGAGATCGACGCGGCGAGCAAGGACGGCAACCTCAAGGGCGTCCGCGACAACCTGGTCCAGCTCGCCGGCGACCTGAGCGAGCTCGCCAAGATCCGCAACACGGCGTTCCAGCAGGAGAACAACTCCACGCAGACCGTCGAGGGCTACCACCGCCTGATCGAGAACCTGATCGACCTCTCGCAGGACATGGCGGAGGCGACCAGCAACCCCGACATGATCCAGCGCACGCGTGCCCTGGCGTCCTTCTCCTCCGCCAAGGAGTACGCGTCGATCCAGCGCGCCGTCCTGGCCGCGGCGCTGCCCTCCAGCAACACCACCAAGGGCAAGCTCACCGAGAACGACCGGCTCTACGCGCAGTCGGCCCTGGAGAGCCAGAAGTCCGAGCTCCGCGTCTTCAAGAGCATCTACGGCGAGAACCCCGCCGCCGACCTGCTGCTGCCCATCGAAGAGGGCAACACCACGATCAGGGCGACCGACGAGTACGCCGGCCGCGCGCTGGCCTCCGAGTTCGGTCTGCAGTCGGTGGGCGCGCGCTCCTACCGTGACTGGCTGGACGACAGCTCCACCAAGATCCAGCAGATGAAGAACATCGAGCACTCGCTGCTCGAGGAGATGGAACAGAAGGCCCGTGAGCTGCGCAGCGCCACCGAGCGCGACGCGATCATCTCCGGTGCGCTGATCCTCATCGTGCTCGGTGTGTCCCTGGTCGGCGCCTTCGTCGTGGCCCGGTCCATGATCCGGTCGCTGCGCCGCCTGGAGGACACCGCGACCAGGGTCGCCCAGGAGCGCCTGCCCGACCTGGTCAAGCAGCTCTCCGAGTCGGACCCGCAGGACGTCGACACCACCGTCGAGTCGGTCGGTGTGCACTCCCGGGACGAGATCGGCCGTGTGGCCGCGGCCTTCGACGACGTGCACCGCGAGGCGGTCCGCCTCGCCGCCGAGCAGGCCCTGCTGCGGGGCAACGTCAACGCGATGTTCACCAACCTCTCGCGCCGCTCCCAGGGTCTGATCCAGCGCCAGCTCTCGCTGATCTCCGAGCTGGAGTCCCGCGAGGCCGACCCGGACCAGCTGTCCTCGCTGTTCAAGCTGGACCACCTCGCCACGCGTATGCGCCGTAACGGTGAGAACCTCCTCGTCCTCGCGGGTGAGGAGCCCGGCCGCCGGTGGACCCGCCCGGTCCCCCTGGTCGACGTGCTCCGCGCCGCCGCGTCCGAGGTGGAGCAGTACGAGCGCATCGAACTGTCCTCGGTGCCGACCACCGAAGTGGCCGGCCGGGTCGTCAACGACCTCGTGCACCTGCTCGCCGAGCTGCTGGAGAACGCGACCTCCTTCTCCTCCCCGCAGACCAAGGTCAAGGTCACCGGTCACGCCCTGCCCGACGGCCGGGTGCTGATCGAGATCCACGACACCGGTATCGGTCTGTCCCCCGAGGACCTCGCGGCGATCAACGAGCGGCTCGCCTCGCCGCCCACCGTGGACGTCTCCGTCTCCCGCCGCATGGGTCTGTTCGTGGTCGGCCGTCTGTCGCAGCGCCACGGCATCCGGATCCAGCTCCGCCCGTCCGACTCCGGCGGTACGACCGCGCTGGTCATGCTGCCCGTCGACGTCGCCCAGGGCGGCAAGAAGCCGCAGGGCAAGCCCGGTCAGCCGGGCGTGGGCGCCGGTGGTCCGGCCGCCGCGCAGGCCGCCGCGGGCGCCGCCGCCGCGCGGCGCTCCGCCGGGGCCGGCCAGTCCGGCGGGGGTGCGCCCGGCGGGCGCCTCGGGGCCGGCCAGGGCCCGCGGACCGCGCTGCCCGGCCGGGGACCGCAGGGCCCCTCGGGCAACCAGCCGCCTTCGCTGTTCGACCAGGGCGCTCCCTCCGCTCCCCCGCAGGGCCGTCCCGCTCCGGCGGGCGCCGGCGCCGGCTTCGGGCAGCAGCAGGGACCGAACGCCCCGCGGGCCGCGGGTCCGGGCGGGAACCAGGGCCAGGACGCCTTCGGCGGCGCCCGCGGTCAGGTGCCGCCGCAGCGGGGCAACGCCCCCGCCGAGCGCGGCCGCCGTCCCCAGCTCCCGCCGCGTGACGGCGCCCGCCCGGAACTGCCCGGCGGCGACCAGCAGCAGCGCACGCCGAGCTGGAGCGACGACAACGCCCGGCCGCCGGCGCCGCGCACCCCGATGGACGCCCCGCGCGGCCACGAGGAGCCGGACGTCTCCCGGACCGCCGCGATGCCTCGCTTCGACGACCGTCAGGGTCCCGGAGCCACGGCGGAGTTCCCGCGGTTCGACGAGCAGCAGCAGAACGCGCCCGGCCCGGACGCCGGTCAGTACGCCCGGCCCGGTGCGAACGGCGCCCAGTCCGCGGGCCAGTTCGTCCGCGGTGACATCTTCGGCGCCCCGCAGGGCGGCCGGCCCGGCGCGCAGCACCCGGCCCCCACGGGCCAGTTCCCCGCCGTGCAGGGCTACGACAACGGCTCGGCCGGCCAGTACCCGGCCCCGGGCCAGGACAACGGCGCGACCGGCCACTACGCCCTGCCCGACCGCTCCGGCGACCCGTCCTCCACGGGCCAGTTCGAGCGCCCGCGGGTGAACGGCGCGTACGGCGGCGGTCCCGTCGCCCCGCAGCCGCAGCAGGAGCAGCGCCAGCCGTCCGACCAGTGGGCGCTGCCCCCGGCCACCGGTCCGGGCGACGGCCGTACGCCGCTGTACGACACGCTGGAGACCAACTGGTTCCGCGGCGGCAACGGCGGTGCGCAGGAGCAGCAGGGCGACGGCCCCGCCCCGGCGCAGCAGCAGCCCCAGCAGCAGTCCCCGCAACCGCAGAGCCCGACCGGCTCGCAGCGGTCCGACACCGCCTGGCGCAGCTCGCCCAACGACGAGCTCGTCAAGCAGGCCGAACGCGTCCGCAAGCCGGCCGCGGGCGGCGTCACCACCTCCGGCCTGCCGCGCCGGGTGCCCAAGGCGAACCTCGTCCCGGGCACGGCTCAGCAGCAGTCCCACCAGAGCGGTCCTCAGGTCTCGCGCGCCCCCGATGACGTGCGCGGCCGGCTGACCAATCTCCGTCGGGGTATCGCACAGGGTCGTCAGGCCGGGTCCGCACAGACCGGCAGCTTCCCGCGGCCCACTCACCAGCAGGAGCGTTAGTTGAGCCCGATGAGCCAGGCGGCACAGAACCTCAACTGGTTGATCACCAACTTCGTGGACAACACCCCCGGGGTGTCCCACACCGTCGTCGTGTCCGCCGACGGTCTCCTCCTGGCGCTCTCCGAGGGCTTTCCGCGCGACCGCGCGGACCAGCTCGCGGCCGTCGCCTCGGGGCTGACCTCCCTGACGGCCGGCGCCTCACGGATCTTCGAGGGCGGCAACGTCGCTCAGACGGTCGTCGAGATGGAGCGGGGATTCCTCTTCCTCATGTCCGTCTCCGACGGCTCGTCCCTCGCCGTGCTCGCACACCCTGAGTGCGACATCGGCCTCGTCGGCTACGAGATGGCGCTCCTGGTCGACCGTGCGGGGGCGGTCCTCACTCCGGACCTGCGCGCCGAACTACAGGGAAGTCTGCTCCACTGACCGGCCCCGGCACCACCCGTCTCACCAAAAAACCGTCCGGCCGCCACAATTCCCCCCACCGGCCCCTTCCGACGGCTCGACTGACCGCTTGCTGTCCCGCCCGGAGGATTCATGACCCCGCCCACCGCCTCTCATGATCCGTACGCGGAGCCGTACGAGGACGAGGGCGACCAGCCACTGGTCCGTCCCTATGCGATGACCGGTGGCCGGACCAGGCCGCGCTACCAGCTGGCCATCGAGGCACTGATCAGTACGACGGCCGACCCGGCAGCGCTCATGGGGCTCCTCCCCGAGCACCAGCGCATCTGCCACCTGTGCCGAGAGGTGAAATCGGTCGCCGAGGTCTCGGCGCTGCTCAACATGCCGCTGGGCGTCGCCCGGATCCTGGTGGCGGACCTGGCGGAGGCGGGACTCGTCGCCGTGCACCAGCCGGGCGGCGACGAGGCGACAGGCGCCCCGGACGTGACACTGCTCGAAAGGGTGCTCAGTGGACTTCGCAAGCTCTAGCGGCGGGACGGTCTCCGAGAGCCGTTCGACCACCTCGGCGAAGATCGTGGTGGCGGGTGGCTTCGGCGTGGGCAAGACCACGTTCGTCGGGGCCGTTTCGGAGATCAACCCGCTGCGCACGGAGGCCGTCATGACGTCTGCTTCGGCAGGCATCGACGACCTCACCCACACCGGGGACAAGACCACCACCACGGTGGCCATGGACTTCGGCCGTATCACCCTGGACCAGGACCTGATCCTGTACCTCTTCGGTACGCCCGGCCAGGACCGCTTCTGGTTCATGTGGGACGACCTGGTGCGCGGCGCCATCGGCGCGGTCGTCCTCGTCGACACGCGGCGCCTCGCCGACTGCTTCCCCGCGGTCGACTACTTCGAGAACAGCGGACTGCCCTTCGTCATCGCCCTCAACGGCTTCGACGGACAGCAGCCGTACACGCCGGACGAGGTCCGGGAGGCTCTCCAGATCGGGCCCGACGCCCCGATCATCACCACGGACGCCCGCCACCGCGCGGACGCCAAGAGTGCGCTGATCACCCTGGTCGAACATGCCCTCATGGCACGACTCAGGTAGAGCCAAGTCGAAGGCGGCGTACTGCAGTTGTCGTAGGTCCACTGGTGCCGGCTGTGTCCTTGGACACGGCCGGCACCGGTGTTCATAACGTTTCGGCAGAGGAATCGGGTGAGGCCGACACGCGACGCGTTCGCGCGATATCGCTGCGCGCATGAAGACCTCGCCTTTTGACGGCGCTCGCTCTTTATGACCGTTTTATCTGGGACTTACATCACTCGGGATCCTCGCCTTTCCATGTTTGGATGAGCGCTGGTCGGCATGCTGGAATGCCTGAACCGCCCATGGGTCAAAGACGTACTCAGTAGTCGATGGCATGCCGGGCTCTGAGACACTGCGGCACGACGAAGGTGCCGACCGCCGAGAGGTTGTTGGTCGAGTGAGGCGAAGCAAGAACAGTCCCGAGCCGTCGGCCCGGGGCAACTTCACGCCGCCGCCGCGCACAGCGGCGCCCGCCCCCGTGCCCGGTCCCGAGTCGAAGGCCGCGCCCGCTCAGGGCGGGGGACGCATGTCTCCGCGGAACTGGCGCGTGACCACCAGACTCAACGCGATCCTGCTCATACCCGTGCTGGTCGGCCTCGTCATGGGCGGCTTCCAGGTGAAGAGCTCGATCGACACGTGGACCGAGGCGCAGGACGCCGAGAACACCGCCCGCCTGGTGCGGGCCTCCCTCACGTACGCCAACGCCCTCTACAACGAGCGCGACGTCAGCGCCGTGCCGCTGCTGACCGGCAAGGGCCAGAGCGACCCGGACGTCACCAAGGCGCGCGAGGCGACCGACGAGGCCGCCGACGCCTTCGACGAGGCCGCGCGGAACGTGCCGGCCAAGCCCGGTCTGGAGCGCCGGCTGAAGCTCGTCCGCGAGGCCGAGCCCAAGCTGTCCGCGCTGCGCGCCGCCGCCTACACCTCCAAGCTCAAGGGCGTGGAGACGGAGGAGGGCTACGTCGCCGTCGCCCACCCCCTGATGGAGATCGCCAACGAGCTCAACCTCGGCGCCGGCAACATCACCAGCTACGGCCGCACGGTCTACGCGATCTCGCTGACCAAGTCCGCCCTGTCGCTGGAGCGCGCCATCGGCATGCACCTGCTGACGAAGCCGGGCCCGACCGACAGCCAGCTCGCCAGCCAGCGCGTGGCCTTCCTCTCGTACGCCTACCTCGAGGGCATCGCCCTCGAGGAGTACAAGGGCGGCGGCACCGAGGCGGACAACGCCAAGCTGCAGGAGATCACCGCGCGCATCCAGGCCGAGGGCGCCGCCATGGCCAAGGCGGCCGCGCAGGCCGACCCGGACTACGTCCCGCCGCCCGCCAAGCCGGAGACGATGATCTCCGAGCTGGGCCGGCTGTCCACCACGGACGAGTCCGCCCGTGAGGACCTCGCCGCCCAGGGCATCACGCCCGAGAACTGGTGGGCGATGAACACCCTCAAGTTCGACGGCTACCGCCAGATCGAGTCCGACCTCGCGAACACCGCGGTGGACGAGGCCGTGCAGATCGCCTCCGACGCCCAGCGGGACGCCTTCATCACCGGCGCCGCCGTCGTCCTCGCGCTGCTCGCCGCGTTCGTCCTGGCCGGCATGGTGGCCCGCCAGATGAGCCGGTCCATGCGCCAGCTGCGCAACGCCGCCTTCGGCATCGCCGAGCAGCGCCTGCCGATGCTGGTCGACCAGCTCTCCCGGACCGACCCCGGCCGGGTGGACACCAACGTCACGCCCATCCCGATCAACTCCACGGACGAGATCGGCGAGGTCGCACGCGCCTTCGACCAGGTCCACCGCGAGGCCGTCCGGCTCGCCGCCGAGCAGGCCCTGCTGCGGGGCAACATCAACGCGATCTTCACCAACCTGTCGCGCCGCAACCAGTCGCTGATCGAGGGCCAGCTGACCCTGATCACCGACCTGGAGAACAACGAGGCCGACCCGGACCAGCTGGAGAACCTCTTCAAGCTGGACCACCTCGCGACCCGTATGCGCCGCAACGGCGAGAACCTCCTGGTCCTCGCCGGCGAGGAGCCGGGCCGCCGCTGGGACCAGCCGGTCCCGCTGGTCGACGTGCTGCGCGCGGCCTCCTCCGAGGTGGAGCAGTACGAGCGCATCGAACTGTCCGGCGTGCCGGAGGCCGAGATCCACGGCCGCGCGGTCACCGACCTCGTGCACCTGCTCGCCGAGCTGCTGGAGAACGCCACCACGTTCTCCTCGCCGCAGACGAAGGTGCGCGTCACCGCGACCCGTCTGCCCGACGGCCGCGTCATGATCGAGATCCACGACAAGGGCATCGGCCTCACCGCCGAGGACTTCGCGGACATCAACCACAAGCTGGCCAACCCGCCGACCGTGGACGTCGCGATCTCGCAGCGCATGGGTCTGTTCGTGGTCGGCCGGCTGTCCGACCGGCACGGCATCCGCGTCCAGCTCCGCCCCTCGGGCGAGCAGGCCGGCACCACCTCGCTGGTCATGCTGCCGGACGCCATCACCCACGGCGGTGGCGGCGAGGGGGCGCCGGCCCAGGACGAGTTCACGGTCTCGCAGATCATCCCGGAGCAGAACGTCCGGGGTGAGAGCTTCGGCCAGCCGATGCGCACCGCCGCGGAGCTGGGCTTCGACGACAGCCGCTACGCGGACGTCCCCGACGACATCCGCGAGCTGGACCCGGTCGGCCGGTCCCTGATGCGCGAGGGTCGCCGTGCGGCCCTGGAGTCGCAGCCGCAGCCGGGCGAGCCGACCGCCGGGGACGCCCAGGAGAGCGCCGAGGGCGGCTACCAGGACGAGTTCGCCGCGCAGCAGCAGGGCTACGACAACGGTCAGGGCTACGACGGCTACCAGGACCAGCAGGGCGGCGGCTACCAGGACCAGCAGGGCGGCGGGTACGACCAGCAGGCGTACGACGACGGCCGGCAGGGCGGTTACGACGACCAGCAGCAGACGTACGGCGACGGCTACTACGCGCCGAACGGCAACCTGCCGCAGGGCGACGGCTTCCCGCAGACCGGCGGTTTCCCGCAGAACGGCGGCTACCGGAACGGCTCCTACGCCGAGCCGGGCCGCGGCGGCCAGGCGCCCGCGGGCGCCACGGGCTCCTTCCCGGCCTTCGGCGAGCGGCGTCAGGACGACGACTGGCCGCAGCAGGACGGCTACCACAACGGTTACCAGGACCAGTACCCTGCACAGACCCCGGAGGGGGAATCCTCGCAGGCCACTGACGCGCGTGAGCCGGACAGCGTAGGCTTCGACCGTCCGGGACCGGCTTCCTCCGAGGCCCACGAGCTCACCGACGCCGGGCTTCCGCGCCGCGGGGCCACCGCGAACGGCGCGGGCCTCGGGAACCAGGAGCCGCCGGCCACCACTCCGGAGAGCAACGGCGGCAGCGACTGGCGCTCGGCCAACGACGAGCGCTGGCAGCAGGCCTCGCAGCTCCGGAAGCCCAAGGCGGGCGGAGTGACCTCCTCCGGCCTGCCACGGAGGGTCCCGAAGGCCAACCTGGTCCAGGGAGCCGCCGAAACGACCCCCCAGGGAGGCCCACAGGTCTCCCGTGCCCCGGAGGACGTCCGGGGCAGGCTGAGCAACCTGCGGCGCGGTGTCCAAAGAGGCCGCACCGCAGGCAGTGAAACGAACGGCCAGGGCTTCGGTCCTGACAGCACCTACGACCAGGAGCGTTAGTGTGAGCCCGATGAGCCAGGCGGCACAGAACCTGAACTGGTTGATCACCAACTTCGTGGACAACACCCCGGGGGTGTCCCACACGGTGGTGGTCTCCGCCGACGGACTCCTTCTGGCGATGTCCGAAGGCTTCCCCCGCGACCGCGCCGACCAGCTCGCGGCCGTCGCCTCCGGCCTGACCTCTCTCACGGCCGGCGCCTCTCGGATCTTCGAGGGCGGCAGCGTGAATCAGACGGTTGTGGAGATGGAGCGGGGATTCCTCTTCATCATGTCCATTTCCGACGGTTCGTCGCTCGCGGTTCTCGCACACCCCGAGGCGGACATCGGTCTCGTCGGTTACGAGATGGCCCTTCTGGTCGACCGAGCGGGTACGGTCCTCACGCCGGACCTTCGGGCGGAGCTCCAGGGGAGCCTTCTCAACTGACAGACGGACGGTGCGCTATGGCGTCCCGGGGCCTTAAGGTTTCGGGACGCGGCTCCACCATGATGGGTGCCAGGCACAGTCGGAGGAGGAGAAAGTGGCAACACCCCCAGACGGTTCATCGGCGGGCAACTGGTCGTACGGCCCTGCCCAGGGTCAGAACGACGGTTCCCAGAACCGCTACGGTTACCCCTCCACGCCTCAGCAGCCGTACGCGCCCCAGGGCCCCGGCCCCTCGCCGTACGACCAGCCGCAGAGCCCGCGCATCCAGCCCGTGCAGCCGCAGCGCCGGGCACCCGAGCCGACGCCCTCCGGGGCAGCGAACAATCCCCTGGTGCGCCCGTACGCGATGACGGGCGGACGCACCAGGCCGCGGTACCAGCTCGCCATCGAGGCGCTGGTGCACACCACCGCGCAGCCGCACCAGATGCACGGCCAGTTGCCCGAGCATCAGCGGATCTGCAACCTCTGCCGGGAAATCAAGTCGGTGGCCGAGATCTCGGCCCTGCTGACCATCCCTCTCGGCGTGGCCAGGATCCTCGTCGCCGACTTGGCGGAGGCGGGACTGGTCGCCATCCATCAGCCCGGCGGCGACGAGAACGCCGGCGGCCAGCCAGACGTGACACTGCTCGAAAGGGTGCTCAGTGGACTTCGCAAGCTCTAGCGGCGGTCCTTCCCGCTCCACCACCTCGGCGAAGATCGTGGTGGCGGGTGGCTTCGGCGTGGGCAAGACCACGTTCGTCGGGGCCGTTTCGGAGATCAACCCGCTGCGCACGGAGGCCGTCATGACGTCTGCTTCGGCAGGCATCGACGACCTCACCCACACCGGGGACAAGACCACCACCACGGTGGCCATGGACTTCGGCCGTATCACCCTGGACCAGGACCTGATCCTGTACCTCTTCGGTACGCCCGGCCAGGACCGCTTCTGGTTCATGTGGGACGACCTGGTGCGCGGCGCCATCGGCGCGGTCGTCCTCGTCGACACGCGGCGCCTCGCCGACTGCTTCCCCGCGGTCGACTACTTCGAGAACAGCGGACTGCCCTTCGTCATCGCCCTCAACGGCTTCGACGGACAGCAGCCGTACTCGCCGGACGAGGTCCGGGAGGCTCTTCAGATCGGGCCCGACACGCCGATCATCACGACGGACGCGCGGCATCGGGCGGACGCCAAGTCGACGCTCATCACGCTCGTGGAGCACGCGTTGATGGCGCGCCTGCGCTGAGGACGCCCCTCACGCGAGAACAGCCCCCGCAGCCTTTCGGCGCGGGGGCTGTTTCCGTGGGTACGGCCACCGGGGTGCGCGGTTCTGTCGACGCCGGGCGTGGATCGTGGATGCTCGCTCGCGCAGTTCCCCGCCCCCTGAGGGGGATCGCAGAAGGGCCCCTCCTGGGAAAGGAGGGGCCCTTCGGGGTCAGCGCCAGCTGTGGGGGGCCCGGAAGCCGTTCTCGCGTTCCAGGCGGCGCCAGCCGGCCCGGGCGCGGCCCCGGTGGGCCGGAGCGGTCTGCGGCGTCGCCGCGCGGGCCATGAGGATCGCCGTGATCGCGGCGACCTCCTCGGGCTCGGCGTGACCCTTCTCGACGCGGATGTCAGGTGTCGTCATCGTCTGTTCTCCCAGTTACTGGGGCGGGTTGCCGTGCTTGCGGGACGGCAGGTCGGCGTGCTTGGTCTGCAGCATCGCCAGCGAACGGATCAGCACCTCGCGGGTCTCGGCCGGGTCGATCACGTCGTCGACCAGCCCGCGCTCGGCGGCGTAATAGGGGTGCATCAGCTCGGACTTGTACTCCTTGACCATGCGGGCCCGCATGGCCTCGGGGTCCTCGGCCTCGGCGATCTGGCGGCGGAAGATGACGTTCGCCGCGCCCTCCGCGCCCATCACCGCGATCTCGTTCGTCGGCCAGGCGTAGGTGAGGTCGGCGCCGATGGACTGGCTGTCCATGACGATGTACGCGCCGCCGTACGCCTTGCGCAGGATCAGCGAGATCCGCGGCACGGTGGCGTTGCAGTACGCGTAGAGCAGCTTCGCGCCGTGGCGGATGATGCCGCCGTGCTCCTGGTCCACGCCCGGCAGGAAGCCGGGCACGTCCAGGAAGGTCAGGATCGGGATGTTGAACGCGTCGCACATCTGCACGAAGCGGGCGGCCTTCTCCGAGGCCTCGATGTCCAGGACGCCGGCCAGGGCCTGCGGCTGGTTGGCGACGATGCCGACGACCTGGCCGTCCATCCGCGCGAGCGCGCAGATGATGTTCCGCGCCCACCGCTCGTGGACCTCGAGGTACTCGCCGTCGTCGACGATCTCCTCGATCACCTTCGCCATGTCGTACGGGCGGTTGCCGTCGGCCGGGACCAGGTCCAGCAGCACCTCGCTGCGCCGGTCGGCGGCGTCGGAGCTCTCCACCCGCGGCGGGTTCTCCCGGTTGTTCTGCGGCAGCAGCGACAAGAGGTACCGCACCTCGGCGAGGCAGGTCTCCTCGTCGTCGTAGGCGAAGTGGCACACGCCGGACGTCTCGGCGTGCACATCGGCGCCGCCCAGGCCGTTCTGGGTGATCTCCTCGCCGGTCACCGCCTTGACCACGTCGGGTCCAGTGATGAACATCTGCGAGGTCTCGCGGACCATGAACACGAAGTCCGTCAGGGCGGGGCTGTAGGCCGCACCGCCCGCGCACGGGCCCAGCATCACGCTGATCTGCGGGATGACACCCGAGGCCTTGGTGTTGCGCTGGAAGATCCCGCCGTACCCCGCGAGCGCGGACACGCCCTCCTGGATCCGGGCGCCCGCGCCGTCGTTGAGGGAGACCAGCGGGGCACCGGCCGCGATGGCCATGTCCATGATCTTGTGGATCTTCGTGGCGTGCGCCTCGCCCAGCGCACCGCCGAAGATCCGGAAGTCATGGGCGTAGACGAAGACCGTCCGCCCCTCCACCGTCCCCCAGCCGGTGATCACACCGTCGGTGTACGGCTTCTTGGCCTCCAGACCGAAGCCGGTCGCCCGGTGCCGGCGCAACTGCTCCACCTCACGGAACGAGCCCGCGTCCAGCAGCAGTTCGATGCGCTCCCGCGCGGTCAGCTTCCCCTTGGCGTGCTGCGCCCGGGTCGCCTTCTCGCTCGGGCCGGCCAGTGCCTGGGCACGGATCTCGTGCAGTTCGGCCACGCGTCCGCGCGCGTCGGTCGGCTCGCCCGGCGCCTCATCCAAAACGGTCATGTAGTGACCTTACGAAGCCCGCCGCTGATTGCGAGCCGTCGACTCCTCACAGTGTCCGGGGTGTTTTCCTGGTAGCAGTGAACAGAACCAGGGGGCCGTGCAGGCGTTCCGACTGCTCAGAGGCCCTCGTGCTTGTCGGGGTCGCACAAACGGCTTCGGCTGAGAGTCGCCTCACACATGTGGGTCGCGCATGCCTCCCCCGGAGTGACGCGCAGCCGCAGCCGGGGGCCGGTGGCCAGAATCTCCACGGTGTCCGGGGCGTCGACCACCTCCCGTACGGGGTGATCCCATTCGATCTCCACCGGTTCGCCCGTTCGGGTCGGGTCGCTCACGCAGAGCCTAGCGGTACGCCCCCGGCGGCGGAGCAGCACGGCGGCCGGGCGGGAGACGGTGAGCCCTCCCGCGCTTCCTGGACGCCAGAAGGCGGCGGCGGTGAGACCCGGCGCGGGGACGTCGACGGCCTGCCGTGAGGCGTCGTTGGCCAGGACGCGCAGCCACCCCCGGCCGGAGGCGCGGCGGGACACTTCGCCGCGGGCGGCGCCCGGCAGGAGCACGTAGGCGTAGCGGGTGCCGGCGGGGTCGGTGCCGTGGTCCAGCCAGAGGGTCTGCCAGCGGCGGGTACGGCGTTCGGGCAGGCCGTCGGCGTTGATGTCGGACCAGGCTCCGGTGCGGTCCTCGCGCAGGGTGTGCAGTTCGCCGTCGAGGACGATCCAGCCGCCGTGTCCCTCCAGGTGCGCCCAGTCGGGGCCGCGGGTGAGGACGGCCGTGCCGGCTTCCCCCAGATTGCGGTTGTCGACGACCGTCTCGACGGGCACGCCGTCGGCGCCGGTGATGCCGGCGCCCAGGCAGACGACGGCGTCCGCGAGGCAGAACCACGCCTTGCGGGCCTCCAGGGTGGAGCCGAGGCCCTTGAGGTGCTGGCCCACGACCGCGTACGTGCCGTCGGTGGCGCCGCCGACCCAGCGGACGTCCGGCACGGGTTCGCCCCACTCGCCGCCCGCGCCGTCCGGCAGCCGCTTGGTGGAGACCGTGGTGCCGGGGAGGCGGTACGGGTCGACGGTGGGCCAGAACCAGTCCGTGTACTGGTCGCCGTGGCCGGCCGCCCACCAGGACACCATTCCGGCGCCGGTGTGCCAGCCGCGCGGGTTCTCGCCGTTGCCGCACTCGTAGTGGGCGATGCGGTCGCTCGCCATGGCGACGCACGCGGTGAAGCGGGGACGGCGGTGGACTGCGCGGTCCATGGCGGCGAAGAGGCGGTGCCCGACGGGTGCGGGCGCGGGGGCCGTGGGTCCTTCGGCGATCGCCCGCAGCCGGGCCAGGTCGGCCACGTCGAACTGGGGGGCGGTCAGCAGGTCGCAGACGGTGTCGCGCGCGATCCAGCCCTTCACCAGCGCGTGCCACCGCTCGCGCCGCGCGCGGTCCGCCCCCTCGGCGAGCAGAGCGACCGACGCGGTCAGCAGGCCGCCGTGGTAGTGGTCGGAGCGCATGACGTGCTCGTCGTCGCCGGTGAGACGGCCCCGGCTGACGGCGCGGCCGTTGACGGCGTCCATGACGAGTCCGTCGTGGATCAGCGGAGCGAAGGCGTGTTCGACGCTGTCGAGGACGTGCCGCCGGGCCGGGTCGGTGATCTCCCAGGGCGACCCGGCGAGCAGCGCGAACAGCCGCCCCAGCCCGTCGAGCAGCACCTGCCCGTACGTCCCCGAGTAGGCGACCCGGGCGTGCTGCACGAACGAGCCGTCGGCGTACAGGCCGTCCCCCTCGGTGACGTGCCGGAAGACCGGGGAGAGCGCGTCCCGGGCGAGGGCGATCCGCTCCGGGTCGCGGCCGAGGACGCCGCGCAGGGCGACGACGCGGCACAGGTCGACGCGGTTGGCGCCGGTGGAGCCGCCGGTGTACGCGGTGAGGGCGGAGCCGGGGACGAAGTGGTCGACGGCCGCGCAGACGGCGGCGGTCCGCCCGGGCCCCGCCCGCTCGTGGAGGACGGCGAGGAGGTCGGTGAGCAGCCGGGGCGTGCCGATCCGCCACTCCCACCAGTTGCCGTAGGGGGTGACGCCGGGGCGCCAGACGGTGGCGGTGAGGTGGTCGAGACCGCGCAGGACGTCCTCGGCCAGTCCGGGGTCGCCGGTCAGGCCGGTGCCGGGCTGTGCCCAGGCCCGGGTCATGGTCCACAGGCGTGCGCAGGTCGCGGTGACACCGGACGGCGGGTCGAAGGGCAGGTCGGGCCAGAGCTGGCCGGGAGCGGGGTCCGTCGCGGCCCGGAAGGCGCGGGCGCGCTCGCCCGTCTCCGCGAGCCGGGAGGCGTACGGCTCGGCGGCCGGGTCGTACCCGGCGCCGAGCGCGAGGCCGGCCCAGCGCCGGCGCAGGGTGTCGTACGGGTCCCCCGTCGGCGGTCGCCGTGTCACGTCCCTGCCCCTCCCCGCACCGGGAACACGGGGTGCCTACCCGTGCGGGCGGGGACGCACACGGCCTCAGCCGAAGCGGTCGAGGAGCCGGCGGTAGAGGCCGGGGGTGAGGGCGCGGACGCGCGGCGGGAGGGTCAGCCAGGACGGGATGTAGGTGTCGTCGCGGGCCTCGCCGACCGCGTCCCACACGGCGGCCGCGACCCGGCCGGGCGAGGTGGGGCGCGGGTGGGAGCGGTGGTAGGGGCGGCCTCGGCGGGCGAAGAAGCCGGTCTCGACGGGGCCGGGCACCACCAGGGTGACGCCGACGCCGGTGCCGCGCAGCTCCTGCCGGAGCGCCTCGGCGAACGCGGCCAGTCCGGCCTTGGCGGCGGAGTACACCGCCTCCTCGCGGACGCCCACCGCGCCGGCCACCGACCCGACGAGCACCACCCGGCCGCTCCCGGCCGCCACCATCGCGGGCAGCACCTCGCGGACCAGGTGCAGGGTGGCGTTGAGGTCGAGGAAGAGCACCCGGTCGATGTCGGTGTGCGGCATGGTCAGGAAGGGGCCCGCCCAGCCGATGCCCGCCCCGGCGATCAGCAGGTCGATCCGTCCGGCCTCCCGCAGCGCGGCCTCGGCCAGCATCTTCGCCCCGTCCGGTGCGGCGAGGTCGGCGGGCAGCAGGACCGCGGACGTGCCGGACGCGGTCTCCTCGAGCCGGCGCCGGTCGCGTCCGCTGAGCAGCAGGTGCCATCCGCCGGCGGCGAAGCGGCGGGCGGTGGCCGCGCCGATGCCCGAGGACGCGCCGGTGACGAGGGCGACGCGCCGGTCGGCGCGGGGCGGGGTCCGGTCGAGTGCCGCGGCCGCGGCGGAGGCGGCGGGGTCCGCCGGGGGGTCGTAGGTGGAATCGGAGCCGGTGGTGGTCACGAGTCGGTCTCCCATGCGCTGTCGCTGCGGGCCTCGCCATCCAGGACACCCCCGGTCCGGGGGGCCGCGCCAGCGCAGCGGCCCGTTCGCGGCGGCCCCGGCGGGGCCCGCCCGCGGGTTCCGCCGCCCGTGACCCGTGCGGTCGCGGGGCCGCTCCCGCCGCGCGGCGGGGCCACTCCTGCGTGCCGCCGGATGGGCCATGCGGGCGTATGGACCGTACGCGCCCGGGCGCGCCGGGTTACGAAAGGGACGTTCCGCCCCTTCCCCGGCACCGTGACGAGGTCCCCTGATGCGCCTGCTGCTCGTCCACCCCAGCGCCCTGATGTACTCCGAGATCTTCCTCCGGCTCGAACCCCTGGGCCTGGAGCGGGTGGCCGGCGCCGCCCGCGAGGCGGGTCACGAGGTCCGGGTGGTCGATCTCCAGGTGCTGAGCGTGCGGCGGCTGCGCGACGAGGTGCGGTCGTTCCGTCCGGAGGCGCTCGGCATCTCCCTGAACTACCTGGCGAACGTTCCCGAGGCGATCCGGCTGGCCGAGCGGGTGAAGGAGGAGCTGCCGGAGTGCTTCGTGTTCCTCGGCGGCCACAGCGTCTCGTTCGTCGCCCAGGAGGTCATCGAGCAGGCGAAGGGCGCCGTGGACGCCGTGGTGCGGGGCGAGGGCGAGCCCGCCGTCGGACCGCTGCTCGAGGCGGTGCGGGACGGCGGGGTGGACGGGGTGCCGGGTGTCGTCACGGCGTCGGGGCACGGCCCCGCCCCGCTGATGCTGCACGGCATCGACGAGCCGCTGCCGGCCCGGGACCTGACGCGCGGCCGGCGCCGCTACTTCATCGGCGAACTGGACCCGTGCGCGTCGGTCGAGTTCACCCGGGGCTGCCCCTGGGACTGCTCGTTCTGCTCCGCCTGGACGTTCTACGGCCGCAGCTACCGCAAGGCGTCCCCGGAGGCGGCGGCGGACGACCTCGCAGCGGTCCGCGAGCCGAACGTGTTCATCGTCGACGACGTGGCGTTCATCCGGCCCGAGCACGGCGACGCCATCGCGGCGGAGGTCGAGCGGCGCCGGATCCGCAAGCGGTACTACCTGGAGACCCGCTCGGACGTGCTGCTGCGCCACCCGGAGGTGTTCGAGCGCTGGGCACGGCTGGGGCTGCGGTACATGTTCCTCGGCATGGAGGCGATCGACGCCGAGGGGCTCGACCTGTACCGCAAGCGGGTCAGCCCGGACGAGAACCTGAAGGCGCTGGAGACGGCCCGGCGGATGGGCATCAAGGTCGCCGTCAACCTGATCGTGGACCCGGCCTGGGACGAGGAACGCTTCCGTGTGGTACGGGAGTTCGCGATGGCCGTGCCGGAGATCGTGCACTTCACGGTGATGACGCCGTACCCGGGCACGGAGATCTGGCACACCGAGTCGCGCCGGCTCACCACCCGCGACTACCGGCTGTTCGACATCCAGCACGCGGTGGTGCCCACCACGCTGCCGCTGGACCGCTTCTACGAGGAGCTGGTGCGCACCCAGGCGGTCATCAACCGCAAGCACCTGGGGCTGCGCACGGCGTTCGGGGCGGCGCGGGTGCTGGCCCGGAACCTGGCGCACGGGCAGACGAACTTCGCCCGCATGCTGTGGAGGTTCAACCAGGTGTACGACCCGCGCCGGCAGCTCGCCGACCACGCGCGTCCGGTGCGTCACGAGCTGCCGCTCCCCCAGCGGCTCGATGTGGGCGACCGGCGCACGCTGTACGTCCACACCCGCGGCGCGACCCAGGGCGCACCGGCCCGCCGGCTGCCTGACTAGGTCCGGCCCGGGTCCGGCCGGTGCTCCCCGTTCGTCCGGGCGAACGGATCGCGACACAGCTTCCCGAAAGATGTTGAATATTGAAGGGAATGGGTCTACGGTGGGCCGTGCAAGCTAGTTGAAGCTTCAACTGAATCTTCCCGTCCCCCAGGAGGAACACCATGGGTCTCTTCGGCCGCAAGGACGACGACAAGGGCGCCACCGGCTCCGCGGTGAGCCCGGACCTGGCAGCGCTGACCGGCGACTACACGCTCGACCCCGCGCACACCACGATCGGTTTCGTCGCCCGCCACGCGATGGTCACCAACGTCAAGGGCCACTTCTCGGAGTTCTCCGGCGAGCTGCACCTCGACGGCACGGACCCGAGCAGGTCGACGGCCTCGATCGACGTGGTGATGAACAGCATCGACACGGGCAACGCCGACCGCGACGGTCACCTGAGGAGCGCGGACTTCTTCAGGACCGACGAGTTCCCGGACATGACCTTCCGCTCCACCAAGGCGGAGACCCTGGGCGGTGACGACTACCGCATCACCGGCGACCTGACCATCCTCGGCACCACCAGGCCGATCACCATCGACCTGGAGTTCAACGGCGCCGCGAAGGACCCGTTCGGCAACGAGCGCGTCGGCTTCGAGGGCAGGGCCGAGATCCTCCGCTCCGAGTGGAATCTGACCTGGAACGCGGCCCTGGAGACGGGTGGCGTGCTGGTCTCCGACAAGATCAAGCTGAACTTCGACATCTCGGCGATCCGCAAGGCCTGACGCCCCGCCGTATCCGAGCGCGCCCGCTCCCCCGGTACCGGAGGGCGGGCGCTCGTCATGTGCCTGAAAGCGCGTGGGCGCGCGCGGCCTCGCGCGCCCCGGGCGGTACGTGCCCCGGCCCCGGACGCGCGCCGCCGTCGGTCAGAAGCCTCCGCCGAAGTCGCCGCCGCCACCGAAGCCGCCGCCCCCGCCGAAGTCGCCGCCTCCGCCGAACCCGCCGCCGAAGTCACCGGCGTCGAAGTCCGCGCCGGAGACGTCGCCGCCCTGGTAGCCGTCGAAGTCGCCGTACCCGGCGCCGTAGCCGGCCGCGTAGCCGGGGCCGGCCATCATGCCGCCGAGCATGGTGCCGACCAGCAGGCCGGGCAGCAGGCCGCCGCCGAAGTACCCGCCGGCCCAGGGGCCGTACGCCGGGCCGGCCTCCCAGTAGGGACGGCGGCCGTACTCGGTGTCGACCTCGCGGACCGCGGGATCGCGCCCGTCGGCCAGGCGGGCCCGGTCGGCCGCGCACACCGGCACCTCACGCTCCGTCCCGCCGGGCGGGGTCCACCGGGCGTCGGCGACGGAGGGGCCGTGGCGCGGGTCGAAGAAGCACGGCGGGCGGCGCTCCGGCACCGGCCTGCCCTCCCGGCGGGCGGCCAGCGACGCGAGCGCGAACCGGCCGTCCTCCACGGCCTGGGTCACCGCCCGGACGTCCTCCGGTTTGCGGGCCGCCGCCATGTACGCCTTGGACTTCTCGTAGGCGTCCAGCGCGCGCTCGTAGTCCGCGCGCATCGCGTCGTCCGCCCCGGGCTCGCCCGGGTGGAAGTCGAGGCGGTCCAGTTCCTCGCCGAACGCGGTGATGTCCTCGTCCACCACGACCCGCAGCTTCTCCAGCGCGGCCGTCTGCTCCTCCTCGTGGCGGCGCCTGCGGCGGCGGGACACCGCGTACGCGCCCGCGCCGCCGGCCGCCACCAGGGCGCCGACCGTGATCAGCCCGCCGACGGGCACCTCACCGGAACCGTCGCTCCAGGAGTTCGGCCCGCCGCCGCCGATGTTGCGCAGGGCGCTGTCGACGAAGTCGTTGAGCTGGGCCTTGGCGTCCCCGGCGCCCTGCACGGACCCGACCAGGTTGGCCACGCCCTGCCGGCTGAGCACACTGCTGTCGGCGCGGGCGTCGAAGCGGTCGCCGAGCCGGACGCCGTACAGGCCGGTGACGCCCGTCTCGGTGCGCAGGTCATGGAAGAGGTTCTGGGTGGGGAAGTCGGCCGGGAGGACGGCGACGAAGACGGGTTTGTCGGCGTCCTCGATCTTGTCGGCGAGGGCCTCGGCGTCGGACTCCGACAGGATGTCCCGGGCCTCGGGATCGACGTAGACGGGGCTCTCGCGCAGCTTCTCGGCGACGACGGAGACGTCCGTGGCCGCCTGCGCCCCCGGCGCACCGGCCATCAGGACCGCCAGTGCGGCGGCCACCGGCACGATCAACAGGCGGACAAGGGTGCGCATCAGTGCGACCTTCATATGTTCGACGCTACCCGAATACGTCGCGAAACGGACATCCGGACCGGTGGGCATTCCTTCTGCCCTCCGGTCCGGACGTCTCAGGCCGCGGGATCCGCCGCGCCGGGCCGGGTCAGGCGGGCTCCACCCCGGCGCGCAGCAGGCCGTAGGCGTAGGCGTCCTCGAGCGCCTGCCAGGAGGCGGCGATGACGTTGTCCGCGACGCCCACCGTCGACCACTCCCCCGCTCCGTCGGAGGTGGAGATCAGCACGCGGGTCGTGGACTGGGTGCCGTGCTTGCCCTCCAGGATGCGCACCTTGTAGTCGACCAGCTCCAGCTTGGCGAGCTGCGGGTAGATCGTCTCCAGGGCGACCCGCAGGGCGCGGTCGAGGGCGTTGACCGGGCCGTTGCCCTCGGCGGTGGCGACGATGCGCTCGCCCTTCGCCCATAGTTTCACGGTGGCTTCGTTGGCGTGGGTGCCGTCGGGGCGGTCCTCGACGATCGCGCGCCAGGACTCGACCTCGAAGTACGTCAGCGGCCCGCCCTCGGCCTCGGCGCGCAGCAGCAGCTCGAAGGAGGCGTCGGCGGCCTCGTAGGTGTAGCCCTTGAGCTCGCGCTCCTTGACCCGCTCCACGACCCGGCCGACCAGTTCGCGGTCGTCGCCGAGGTCGATGCCGAGTTCCTTGCCCTTGAGCTCGATCGAGGCGCGGCCGGCCATGTCGGAGACCAGCATGCGCATGGTGTTGCCGACCTGCTCGGGGTCGATGTGCTGGTACAGGTCCGGGTCGACCTTGATCGCGGAGGCGTGCAGTCCGGCCTTGTGCGCGAAGGCGGAGACGCCGACGTAGGGCTGGTGGGTGGAGGGGGTGAGGTTGACGACCTCGGCGATGGCGTGGGAGATGCGGGTCATCTCGCGCAGCCGGCCGTCCGGGAGCACCTTCTTGCCGTACTTCAGCTCCAGCGCGGCGACCACCGGGAACAGGTTGGCGTTGCCGACCCGCTCGCCGTAGCCGTTGGCGGTGCACTGCACGTGGGTGGCGCCCGCGTCGACGGCGGCGAGGGTGTTGGCGACCGCGCAGCCGGTGTCGTCCTGGGCGTGGATGCCGAGACGGGCGCCGGTGTCGGCGAGCACGGTGGCGACCACGGCCTGGATCTGCGCGGGGAGCATGCCGCCGTTGGTGTCGCACAGGACGACGACGTCGGCGCCGGCCTCGGCGGCCGCGCGGACCACGGCCTTGGCGTACGCGGGGTCGGCGCGGTAGCCGTCGAAGAAGTGCTCGCAGTCGACGAAGACGCGGCGGCCCTGGGAGCGGAGGTGGGAGACGGTGTCGCGGACCATCTCCAGGTTCTCGTCGAGGGTGGTGCGCAGGGCGAGCTCGACGTGCCGGTCGTGGGACTTGGCGACCAGCGTGATCACCTGCGCACCGGAGTCGAGGAGCGCCTTGACCTGGGGGTCCTGGTCGGCGGTGGTGCCGGCGCGGCGGGTGGCGCCGAAGGCGACCAGCTGGGCGTGGCGGAACTCGATCTCCTGCCGGGCCCGGGCGAAGAACTCGGTGTCCCGCGGGTTCGCGCCGGGCCAGCCGCCCTCGATGAAGCCCACGCCGAACTCGTCCAGGTACCGTGCGATGGCCAGCTTGTCGGCGACCGTGAGGTTGATGCCCTCGCGCTGGGCGCCGTCGCGCAGGGTGGTGTCGAAGACGTGGAACGAGTCGTCGGGCTCGCTGGTTGCGGTCATGGTCTGAAGGCTCCTGTACTGGATCTCGGTCTACCGGAATGACCGGTTCCACCGTTCCCCCATGGTCCCTCGCGCCCGGTTCCCGGCTGCGGGTGGGCCGAGAAACAGAAAAACCCCTCGCGGGTGCGAGAGGTCTGCGCGCGGGTCGAGGACGACGGTGTCCGCCCGTACGGTGTCGTACGTGCGGTCACTGCGGACCGGCGCGCCTGCTGCCAATAATCGTGGCGAACGAGAGCACGGGGGGATTTTGGCACACACCGCCCTCCCGCTCACCGCCCGTCTCAGGATGCGGGCGGCCGGCGTGGCGCGATGAGACGCGGCCCGATGCTCTCCGGGCGGGGCCCAGGCGCCCGCGAGCATCGTCTCGTCGAGCGATCTGTTCGTGGTCCGGGCCTGGGGCCGGCCGGTGCCGCGCGGGCCGATCGCGACGTGGACGGCCGGACCGTCGAGCAGGGCGCGCAGCCGGACGGCGTGACGGCCGGCGTCCGCGGGTCGGGTCCCGCCCCGGCGGCCCGAAGCGGGGCCGGCGGCGGGCCCCCGGACAGGGCCGGGGCGGCGGAACCCGGCCGTGACCGGGGACAAGGGCGGCGCGGCCCCGGGGCGGGGCCGGAGGGAGGGCAGCCCCGCGCGGCGGACCGGGGCGCGGTCCCGAGGGGGGCGGGAGGGGGCCGGGGCGACGGCCCTGCCCCCCCCTTCCGTCAGGTCAGCTTGTGCATCCAGCCGTGCTTGTCCTCCACCGTGCCGCGCTGGATGTCGAGGAGGGCCCGGCGGAGGCGGAGGGTGACCTCGCCCGGTTCGCCGCCGCTCTGCTGCCACTCGCCGCTCGCCCGCTTCACCGTGCCGACGGGCGTGATGACGGCGGCCGTGCCGCAGGCGAAGACCTCGGTGAGGGTGCCGTTCTCCGCGTCGCGCTGCCACTGCTCGACCGAGACGCGCTCCTCGACCGCCTCGTATCCGAGGTCGCGGGCGACGCCCAGCAGGGAGTCACGGGTGACGCCCTCCAGGATGGACCCGGTGAGGGTCGGCGTGACGATCTTGTTCCCGTACACGAAGTACAGGTTCATGCCGCCCAGTTCCTCGACCCACGTGTGCTCGACGGCGTCGAGGTAGCAGACCTGGTCGCAGCCCTTGGCGGCCGCCTCGGCCTGCGCGAGCAGGGAGGCCGCGTAGTTGCCGCCGGTCTTGGCGTCGCCCATGCCGCCGGGGACGGCCCGGACGCGGTCCTCGGAGACCCAGATGGAGACCGGCTTCACGCCGCCCGGGAAGTAGGCGCCGGCCGGGGAGGCGATCACCAGGAACAGGTACTCGTTGGCGGGCTTCACGCCCAGCCCGACCTCGGTCGCGATCATGAAGGGGCGCAGATAGAGGGACTCCTCGCCGCCGTGCGCCGGCACCCACGCCTGGTCCTGGGCGACCAGGGCGTCGCACGCCTCGATGAACGTCTCGACCGGAAGCTCCGGCATGGCGAGACGGCGGGCGGACCGCTGGAACCGCTCGGCGTTCTTCTCGGGGCGGAACGTGGCGACGGACCCGTCGGGCTGCCGGTAGGCCTTGAGACCCTCGAAGATCTCCTGCGCGTAGTGCAGCACCGTGGTCGCCGGGTCGAGGGAGATCGGCGCGTACGGGACGAGCTGGCCGTCGTGCCAGCCGCGGCCCTCGGTCCACTTGATCGTCACCATGTGGTCGGTGAAGTGGCGGCCGAAGCCGGGGTTGGCCAGGATCGCTTCGCGTTCCGCGTCGGAGAGGGGGTGGGCCGAGGGCTTGAGCTCGATCGTGGGCGTCGTCATGAGTGCTTGTCCTTCACCGGTTGTAGTGACGGGCCGCGCACACGCCCGTACGGCCCGTGGCCAGTACTAGGACGTCCGAGCATTCCCTCAATCCGCGGCTCCGCGTTCGATTATCGCCCGGCGGAGGCGGCGGAAGAAACAGGGTGAATGCGGCCCGGTGGTCGTTGACGGCACCCGGCGGGAGAACGCGTCGAAGCCGCCGGGTGCGGATGCGACCCGGCGGCTTCGAGTGTGTCGAGGTGGGCGCCGGGTCAGCCGGCTACGCGTGCGGCGAGGGCGTCGCCGATCTGCGAGGTGCTGCGGGCGGGCAGGCCGCCGCGCTCCGCGAGGTCGGCGGAGACGGCGTCCTCGATGCGGGCGGCCTCGGCGTCGTGGCCGAGGTGGCGCAGCAGGAGGGCGACGGACAGGACCGTGGCGGTGGGGTCCGCCTTGCCCTGGCCGGCGATGTCCGGGGCCGAGCCGTGCACGGGCTCGAACATGGACGGGTACTCACGGCTCGGGTTGATGTTGCCGGAGGCCGCGACGCCGATGCCGCCGGAGACGGCCGCGGCGAGGTCGGTGATGATGTCGCCGAAGAGGTTGTCGGTGACGATCACGTCGAAACGGCCGGGGTCGGTGACCAGGTAGATGGTCGCGGCGTCGACGTGGATGTAGTCGGTGGTGACGTCCGGGTACTCCTCGGCCACCTTGGTGAAGACGTTCGTCCACAGGTGGCCGGCGAAGGTCAGCACGTTGTTCTTGTGGACCAGCGTCAGCTTCTTGCGCGGACGGGCCTGCGCGCGGGCGAAGGCGTCGCGGACGACCCGCTCGACACCGAAGGCCGTGTTGACGGAGACCTCGGTGGCGACCTCGTGCGGGGTGCCCTTGCGGATGGTGCCGCCGTTGCCCGTGTAGGGGCCCTCGGTGCCCTCGCGGACGACCACGAAGTCGATCTCGGGCTGTCCGGCGAGCGGCGTGGCGACGCCCGGGAGGAGCTTGGACGGGCGCAGGTTGACGTGGTGGTCGAAGGCGAAGCGGAGCTTCAGCAGGAAGCCGCGCTCGAGGACTCCGGACGGGACGCCCGGGTCGCCGATGGCGCCGAGCAGGATCGCGTCGTGCCGCCGGAGCGCGTCGAGGTCGGCGTCGGTGAGGGTCTCACCGGTGGCGTGGTAGCGCCGGGCGCCGAAGTCGTACTCCTCGGTCTCCAGCTTCACATCCTGCGGGAGGACGGCGGAGAGGACCTTCAGGCCTTCGGCCACGACCTCCTGGCCGATGCCGTCACCGGGGATCACTGCGAGATCGATGCTGCGAGACATGCGGGCACCCTACTCCTCGTCCCACGGGATGACATGGGGCGTCCGGCATACGGACGCCTCGGGCGTGTCAGCGGCCGGCCGGCGACGGCTCAGTGGCCGGTCGAGCCGCCGTTGTCCCGGCGGTCGAGGGCGCGCTGCAGTGCGGCGGCGGCGTTCCTGCGGTCGTTCTCGGCGCTGCGGGCGGAACGGCGGACGCGGCGGGCGGTCGTCTCGGGCATGACGGATCGACTCCTTCGAAAAGGCGCGCGGACTCGGAGACGCGCGGAGGGTGACGAGACGCCGGAAGGGGCGGGGAGTCGCGGCCGCAGGGGTCGCCTGCACGGGACCGGCTCACAACCGCCGTTCGCTGGATCGAGCGATGCGTTCGGCTCCTACAAAAGTAAGGGCGCGACAGGCGCCTGTCTGCACAATTACTTGGGCTTCCTACTATTTGAGACGGTGGAGTGGGTCACACCGCCCTGACCTGCGGTTCTTCCGTGTTCGGACACACGAACGGGCCAGGTCGGGGGGGTGACCTGGCCCGTTCGCGTCCGGGGAGGGCGTCAGCCCATGTGCGGGTACGTGTAGTCGGTCGGCGGGACCAGCGTCTCCTTGATGGCGCGGGTCAGCGTCCAGCGCATCAGGTTCTGCGGGGCGCCCGCCTTGTCGTTGGTGCCGGAGGCCCGGCCGCCGCCGAAGGGCTGCTGGCCGACCACGGCGCCGGTCGACTTGTCGTTGATGTAGAAGTTGCCGGCCGCGTAGCGCAGCTTCTCCATCGTGTACGCCGCCGCCGCGCGGTCGTTCGCGATGACCGAGCCGGTGAGGGCGTAGTCCGACACCGACTCCATCTGGGTCAGCATCTCGTCGTACTTCTCGTCCTCGTAGACGTGCACGGCGAGGATCGGGCCGAAGTACTCGGTGCGGAACACCTCGTTCTCCGGGTCGGTGCACTCGATGACGGTCGGGCGGACGAAGTACCCGACCGAATCGTCGTAGGTGCCGCCCGCGACGATCGTGCAGGCCGGGTCCTCCTTGGCGCGGTCGATGGCGGCCTTGTTCTTCGCGAAGGACCGCTCGTCGATGACGGCGCCGATGAAGTTCGACAGGTCGGTGACGTCACCCATCGGGATGCCGTCCACCTCGGCCGCGAACTCCTCCTTGAAGCCGGAGTTCCAGATCGAGGCCGGGATGTACGCGCGCGAGGTGGCCGAGCACTTCTGGCCCTGGTACTCGAACGCGCCGCGGGTCAGCGCGGTCTTCAGCACCGCGCGGTCCGCGCTCGGGTGGGCGACGACGAAGTCCTTGCCGCCGGTCTCGCCGACGAGGCGCGGGTAGGTGCGGTACTTCTCGATGTTCTGGCCGACCGTCTTCCACAGGTGCTGGAAGGTCTTGGTGGAGCCGGTGAAGTGGATGCCCGCGAGGTCCCGGTGGGCCAGCGCCACCTCGGACACCGCGAGGCCGTCGCCGGTGACCAGGTTGATGACGCCCTTGGGCAGCCCGGCCTCCTCCAGCAACCGCATCAGCAGCACGGCGGCGTGGGTCTGCGTCGGGGACGGCTTCCACACCACGACGTTGCCCATCAGCGCGGGCGCGGTCGGCAGGTTGGCGGCGATGGCGCTGAAGTTGAAGGGCGTGATCGCGTAGACGAAGCCCTCCAGCGGCCGGTGGTCGAGACGGTTCCACACACCCGGGGAGTTGGCCGGGGGCTGCTCGGCGAGGATGCCCCGCGCGTAGTGGACGTTGAAGCGCCAGAAGTCGACCAGCTCGCAGGGGCTGTCGATCTCGGCCTGCTGGGCGGTCTTGGACTGGCCGAGCATGGTGGAGGCGGCGATGGTCTCGCGCCAGGGGCCGGCCAGCAGCTCGGCGGCGCGCAGGATGATCGCCGCGCGGTCGTCGAAGGACATCGCGCGCCAGGCGGGGGCGGCGGCGAGGGCCGCGTCGATGGCGTCCTGGGCGTCCTGCCGGGTGGCGTTGGCGTAGGTGCCGAGGCGGGCCTTGTGGTTGTGCGGCTGCACGACGTCGAAGCGCTCGCCGCCGCCCATCCGCTTCTCGCCGCCGATGGTGCAGGGCAGGTCGATCGGGTTGTCGGCCAGCTCCTTGAGCTTGGCCTCCAGGCGGGCCCGTTCGGGGCTTCCGGGGGCGTAGCCGTGCACCGGCTCGTTGACGGGGGCGGGGACCTGGGTCACAGCGTCCATGGGTTCCGTAACTCCTTATCTGAGCGGTGTGGTGTCAGCCCTTGGTGATCATGCTGCGGGCGAAGAACCGGAGGTTGGCCGGCTTCTCCGCCAGACGCCGCATGAAGTAGCCGTACCAGTCGGTGCCGTAGGCCGTGTAGACGCGCATGCGGTGGCCCTCGGCGGCGAGCCGCAGGTGTTCGTCCCCGCGGATGCCGTAGAGCATCTGGAACTCGTACTCGTCGAGCTTGCGTCCGGCGGTGCGGGCCAGTTCCTGGGCGATGGCGATCAGGCGCGGGTCGTGGGACCCGATCATCGGGTAGCCCTCGCCCTCCATCAGCGTCCGCAGGATGCGCACGTACGCCTTGTCGATCTCGTGCTTCTGCTGGTAGGCGACCTCGGCGGGCTCCTTGTAGGCGCCCTTCACCAACCGTACGCGACTGCCCGCGGCGGCGAGCCGGCGCGCGTCCTCCTCGGTCCGGAAGAGGTAGGCCTGGATGACGCAGCCGGTCTGCGGGACGTCCTTCCGCAGCTCCTCGTGGATGGCGAACATCGAGTCGAGGGTGGTGTGGTCCTCCGCGTCCAGGGTGACCGTGGTGCCGATCTCGGCGGCGGCCTCGACGACCGGGCGGACGTTGGCGAGGGCCAGTTCGTGCCCGCCGGGCAGCGCCTGCCCGAACATCGACAGCTTCACCGACATCTCGGCGCGCGGGCCGAGCTCCAGCGGCTTCAGCCGGTCGATCAGCTCCAGGTAGGCGTCACGGGCGGCCTCGGCCTGCTCGGGGGTGGTGATGTCCTCGCCTACGACGTCCATGGTGAGTTCCAGGCCGTTGCCGGTGAGCTCCTGGACGATGGGCAGGACCTCGTCCACGGTCTCGCCGGGGATGAAGCGGTCGACGACCTGCTTGGTCACCGGGGCCGCCGAGATCAGGCGTCGCATCCGGTCGCTGCGCGACGCGGCGAGAATCACGGGACCCAGCACGGGGCACCTCCACAAGCTGCATGAGGCCGCCACCCGACCATTCGGGCACGGCACGGAGAACCACCGTGAAACTTAAGGATGACCCCGATCCTGGGCCATCGACAGACGTCACGCATCCCTGGGCAAGATCTCAGACAGATGTATGAAGGACTCCGGTTCCTGCGGCAGAATGCCCGGGTGACGCCGGAACACAGGGACGACTACCAGGAGCTGGTGGACGAGATCTCGGAGCTCCTCGGCGCTCCGGCGACCCTGGAGAACCGCGACTTCGAGCTGATCGCCTTCGGCGCGTACGACAGCGAGGGCGATCTGGACCCGTCCGCGCTGGACCCGGTGCGCGCCCGCTCGATCCTGACCCGGCGCTCCACACCGGCCGTCCGCGCCTGGTTCGAGGGCTTCGGCATCACCCGCGCGACCGGCCCGGTCCGCATCCCGCGCACCCCGGAGGCGGGCGTGCACCGGGGGCGCGTCTGCCTGCCGGTACGCCATCGGGGGGTGGCGCTCGGCTACGTCTGGCTGCTGGAGGACGAGCCCGGGCCCACGCCGGAGCAGCTCGACGCGGCCATGCGGGTCACGGCGCGGATCGGCGCGCTGCTCGCCGACGAGGCGCAGCACGGCGCGGACCTCACCCGTGAGCTGCGGGCGGTGCTGACGGCGGAGCGGGACTGGCAGCGGGACATGGCGGTCGCCGAGCTGCGCACCGCCCTCGGCAGCCGCGCGGAGGGGCCGCACACGGTGGTGTGCGTCGCCCCCTGGCCGTCGGCCGACCCCGACGACGCCCCCTCGGTCCGCACGGTGCCGGGCGCGACGGCGCTGTGCACCCTGCCCTGGGGGGCCGCGTCCGTGTCCCTCGCGCTGCTGCTGCGGCTGCGCTCCGCCGACGTACTGACGCCGGCGACGACCGCGGCCGGCCGGCTGCTGGAGCGGGCCCGGGACGGCGGTACGGCGGGCCGGGCCGGCCGGCTCCCGGTGGCCGCGGGGATCGCCGCGTCCCGCACGGGCCTCGCCGGCCTCGGCACGGCCTGGGACGAGGCGTCGGCGTCGGCGCGGGCGGCGCTGGCCGAGCCGCGCCTCGGACCGGTGGCCCACTGGGCGTCGATCGGCCCGTACCGCCTGCTGACCGCGCTGCCGCCCGGCGCCGCCCACGACCCCGCCGTCGGTCCGCTGCTCTCCCCCGCGCACACGGAACTGGCCCGCACCGCCGAGGCGTACCTCGACCGCGCGGGCCAGGCCGGGCGCACGGCGGCGGAGCTGGGCATCCACCGCCAGACGCTGTACTACCGGCTGTCCCGGATCGAGCGGCTCACCGGCCTCGACCTGGACGACGGCGAGGACCGCCTGCTGCTGCACATGGCGCTCAAGGCGCACCGTCTGTAGACGTGTCGCCGGTGGCGGCCGCGGGCGCCCTGCCCGTGGCCGCCTCGACCACCTGGCGCAGGCCCGCGGTGAGCCGCTCGGCGTCGGGGGCGCTGCCGGGGTCGAAGGTCCACTGGGCGATGAGGCCCGTCATCAGTGTCACGTAGAAGGCGCCCAAGGTGTCGGCGGTCTCGTCGGACACGTCCTCCTCCCGGCCGCCCATCAGCAGCGGCACCAGCCCGCGCCCCGCTTCCCGCTGGGCCGCGACCAGATGCTCGCGCACCTCGGGCAGCCGGTCGCCGAAGGCCAGCACCTCCATGCTGAGCCGCCACACCGAACCGGGGTCCTTCATGGTGGCGGTGATGTTCGCCCACACCCGCTCGAACCGCTCCAGTGAGCCCGGCGCGGCCTCGTCCACCGTCCCGTCGCCGTCGAAGGCGTCGCCCATGCCCTCCAGGAGGGAGATGTAGGCCTGCGCGAGCAGCGCGTCCTTGGAGCCGTAGTGGTAACCGATGGACGCGAGGTTGGTGCCGGACTCCTTGACGACGTCCCGCGCCGTCGTGCGCACGAACCCCTTGGCGAGCAGGCAGCGCTTGGCCCCCTCGAGCAGATCCTCACGGTGTCCCATGGCCGCAGCCTACCCCGCTGCCCATACGGACGTATTACACAAGCGTTCTAGACGAATGTATAAGACGTGCGTACAGTCGGCGTCATGACACCGAACCCGAACCGGGCGGGCCGCCGTGAGTGGACCGCCCTCGTTGTGCTGATGCTTCCGCTGATGCTGGTCTCGATGGACGTCTCCGTGCTCTACTTCGCGGTCCCGGAGATCAGCGCGGACCTGCGTCCGAGCGGTACGCAGCAACTGTGGATCTTCGACATCTACGCCTTCGCCGTGGCCGGCCTCCTGATCACCATGGGCTCGGTGGGCGACCGGATCGGCCGTCGCAGGCTGCTGCTGATCGGCGCCGTCGCGTTCGGCGCCGCCTCCCTGGTGGCGGCGTACGCGCACAGCGCCGAGACCCTGATCGCGGCCCGCGCGCTGCTCGGCATCGGCGGCGCCACCCTGATGCCCTCCACGCTGGCCCTGCTCCGCTCGCTCTTCCTGGATCCCGCGCAGCGGGCGAAGGCGATCGCGATCTGGTCCGCCGTGATGACGGCGGGCGTGGCGCTCGGCTCGGTGCTGAGCGGTCTGCTGGTGGAGTTCTTCTGGTGGGGCTCGGTCTTCCTGGTGAACCTGCCGGCGATGGCCCTGCTGCTGGTCCTCGGCCCGCTCCTGCTGCCGGAGTCCAAGGACCCCGATCCGGGCCGCTTCGACTGGCCGAGCGTCCCGCTGTCCATGGCCGCCGTGCTGCCGGTCATCTACGGCCTGAAGGAGATCCCGTCCGAGGGCTGGAACGCGCGGTACGTCGTGTCGGTCACCGTCGGCCTGCTCTTCGCGGCCCTGTTCGTGCACCGGCAGCGGACGGCCGCCTCCCCGATGATCCCTCCGGCCCTGTTCCGCGGTCGCGGCTTCGGCCCGGCCGCCGCCCTCAATCTGGTCACCATGTTCGGGATGATGGGCTCGGCGTTCTTCACCAGCCAGTACATCCAGTCGGTGCTCGACAAGAGCGCTCTGGAGGCGGCCCTGTGGGCCCTGCTGCCGTCGGTTCCCATCGGCTTCGCGGCCCCCTTCGCGGCCCATCTGGTGCAGAAGGGCGTCAACCGCGCCCACGTGGTGACGGCGGGCTTCGCCACCGCCGTGTGCGGTTACGCGCTGCTGGCCTCCGTGGACACGGACGACCTGGTGCTCGTCCTGGTCGCCTGCGGTGTGCTCGCCATGGGCGTCACCGCGGTGATGTCCCAGATCATGGACCTCGCGCTGGGCGCCGCTCCGGTGGAACGGGCGGGCTCCGCCTCCTCCCTGATGGAGACCGGCACCGAGTTCGGCGGGGCGCTGGGCATGGCGTTCCTCGGCTCCATCGGCACCGCCGTGTACCGGGGCGGGATGCCGGACTCCGCTCCGGCGGCGGCCCAGGAGACGCTGGGCGGCGCGCTCGCCGTCGCCGAGCGGCTTCCGGGGCAGGCGGGAGACGCCCTCGCGGCGGCGGCCCGGGAGGCCTTCACCCAGGGGATGAACGCGGCGGCGATCGCGGGCGCCGCGGTGTTCGCCGGAGCGGCGGTCCTGACGTCGGTGACGCTGCGCCGGGTGCGGGTGCGTCCGGAAGAGCCCACGGAAGACGCCGGACAGGCTGACACACTCAGCCCGTCCGGCGTGTGAGGACGAGCCCGTTCGGGGCGAACGGGGCGCCGGGGGCGGAGCCCCCGGACTCTCAGGCCAGGTTGACGGAGCGGGCGGAGGTGGCGCCGATCTCCGCGGCCAGCTCGCCCAGCACCGCGGTGGACACCGTGTCGTCGACGGTCAGCACGGCGAGCGCCTCGCCGCCGACCGTCGCACGGGCGACCTGCATGCCGGCGATGTTGATGCCCGCCTCGCCGAGGATGCGGCCGACGGTGCCGACGACACCCGGGCGGTCCTCGTAGCGCAGGACGACCATGTGGTCGGCGAGCGCGAGGTCGACGTCGTACTCGCCGACCGCGACGATCTTCTGGACGTGCTTGGGGCCGGCCAGCGTGCCGGAGACCGAGATCTCCTCGCCGTCCGCGAGGGTGCCGCGCACCGTGACCACGTTGCGGTGGTCGGCCGACTCCGAGCTGGTGGTCAGCCGCACCTCGACACCGCGCTCCTGGGCGAACAGCGGGGCGTTGACGTAGGAGACGGTCTCGTCGACGACGTCCTCGAAGACGCCCTTGAGGGCGGAGAGTTCCAGCACCTTCACGTCGTGCTGGGTGATCTCGCCGTACACCTCGACGTCGAGGCGGACCGCGACCTCGCCGGCCAGCGCGGTGAAGATCCGGCCGAGGCGCTCGGCGAGCGGCAGGCCCGGCTTGACGTCCTCGGCGATGACACCGCCCTGCACGTTCACCGCGTCGGGGACCAGTTCACCGGCGAGGGCGAGGCGCACCGAGCGGGCGACGGCGATGCCGGCCTTCTCCTGGGCCTCGTCGGTGGAGGCGCCGAGGTGCGGGGTGCAGACGACCTGGTCGAACTCGAAGAGCGGGGAGTCGGTGCACGGCTCCTTGGCGTACACGTCGAGGCCGGCGCCGGCGACGCGGCCCTCCTTGAGCGCCGAGTGCAGCGCCTCCTCGTCGACGATGCCGCCGCGCGCGGCGTTGATGACGCGCACGGTCGGCTTGACCTTGCGCAGCGCCTCGTCGCCGATCAGGCCCAGCGTCTCGGGGGTCTTCGGCAGGTGGACGGTGATGAAGTCGGAGACCTCGAGCAGCTCGTCCAGCGACAGCACCTTGACGCCCATCTGCGCGGCGCGCGCGGGCTGGACGTAGGGGTCGTAGGCGACCACCCTCATGCCGAAGGCGGACATGCGCTGCGCGACGAGCGCGCCGATCCGCCCCAGACCCACGACGCCGAGGGTCTTTTCGGCGAGCTCGACGCCCGTGTACTTGCTCCGCTTCCACTCGCCGTTCTTGAGCGCGGCGTTGGCCTGCGGGATGTTGCGCGCGGTGGCGACGATCAGACCGCAGGCGAGCTCGGCGGCGGTGACGATGTTGGAGGTGGGGGCGTTGACGACCATCACGCCGGCCTTGGTGGCGGCGGAGACGTCGACGTTGTCGAGGCCGACGCCGGCTCGCGCGACGACCTTCAGCCTGTTCGCCGCGGCGATCGCCTCGGCGTCCACCTTGGTGGCCGAGCGGATCAGGATCGCGTCCACGTCGGCGATGGCGTGGAGCAGTTCGGCTCGGTCCGCGCCGTTGCAGTGCCGGATCTCGAAGTCCGGACCGAGTGCGTCGACGGTGGCGGGCGACAGCTCTTCAGCGATGAGTACCGTAGCTTTTTGACCGGGGTACGAGCTCACGTGAGTCCTCACAAGTCCCAATGCGGACGGCCGTCCCGACGGCCGCAGGCGGTGAAGAAGTGCTAGCCGCGTGGAAGACGCACGACGCTGTGGGCCTGACGCGTATGTAGTGCAGCAGTGTAGTGGCGCCGGGGGCGTCGTCCTACGCGCTTCGAAAGGATCACCCGTCCGTGGCGGACGGGATGGACAACGCCGTGCCACCGACGTTACCCCTGGTTCGCCCGAAGGGCCGGAGCGCGGCGCCCCGGCCCTTCGGAACGTGCGGCTCAGGCCTCCTCGTCGACCCAGCTCATCAGCTTGCGCAGCTGCTTGCCGGTGGTCTCCAGGAGGTGCTCGGAGTCCTGCTTCTTGTACTCGTCGTACTTCTTCAGGCCGCCGTGGTACTCGTCCATCCAGGTCTGGGCGAAGGTGCCGTCCTGGATCTCGGCGAGGACCTTCTTCATCTCGGCCTTGGTGGCGTCGGTGATGATCCGCGGGCCGGTGACGTAGTCGCCCCACTCGGCGGTCTCGGAGATCGACCAGCGCATCTTCTCCAGGCCGCCCTCGTACATGAGGTCCACGATCAGCTTCAGCTCGTGCAGGCACTCGAAGTAGGCGATCTCCGGCTGGTAACCGGCCTCGGTGAGCGTCTCGAAGCCCGCCTTCACCAGCGCGGCGGCGCCACCGCAGAGGACGGCCTGCTCACCGAACAGGTCGGTCTCGGTCTCCTCGGTGAAGGTGGTCTTGATGACGCCGGCCCGGGTGCCGCCGATGCCCTTGGCGTACGACAGGGCCAGCGCGAAGGCGTTGCCCGTGGCGTCCTGCTCGACGGCCGCGATGCAGGGGACGCCGCGGCCCTCCTCGTACTGGCGGCGCACCAGGTGGCCCGGTCCCTTCGGGGCGACCATGCAGACGTCGACGCCGGCCGGGGGCTTGATGAAGCCGAAGCGGATGTTGAAGCCGTGGCCGAAGAACAGGGCGTCGCCGTCCTTCAGGTTCGGGGCGATGGACTCCTCGTAGACCTTGGACTGGATCGGGTCCGGGACGAGGATCATGATGACGTCGGCCTCGGCGGCGGCCTCCGACGGGGTCACCACGCGCAGGCCCTGCTCCTCGGCCTTGGCCTTGGACGTGGAGCCCTCGTGCAGACCGACGCGCACGTCGACGCCGGAGTCGCGCAGCGACAGGGCGTGGGCGTGGCCCTGGCTGCCGTACCCGATGACCGCGACCTTGCGGCCCTGGATGATGGACAGGTCGGCGTCGGCGTCGTAGAACAGCTCGGCCACTGGGTTCTCTCCTTGTGTGCAGGTGTCGCGTCCCACCGTATGACGGTGAGGGAGGGGGAAGGTTGGGGGTCTCGCGATACGGGCGGCCGGCGGTGTCCCGGCCGCCCGTTCCGTGTCTTAGGCCGACCGGTCCAGGGCACGCAGCGACCGGTCCGTGATCGAACGGGCACCGCGTCCGATCGCGATGGTGCCGGACTGGACCAGCTCCTTGATGCCGAACGGCTCCAGCATCCGGAGCATGGCGGACAGCTTGTCGCTGCTCCCGGTGGCCTCGATGGTCACGGCCTCCGGGGAGACGTCCACGGTCTTGGCGCGGAACAGCTGGACGATCTCGACGATCTGGGAGCGCGTCTCGTTGTCGGCGCGCACCTTCACCAGGACGAGTTCGCGCTGGACGGCCTGCCCGGGTTCGAGCTCGACGATCTTCAGCACGTTGACGAGCTTGTTGAGCTGCTTGGTGACCTGCTCCAGCGGGAACTCGTCGACGCTCACCACGATGGTGATGCGGGAGATGTCGGGGTGCTCGGTGACGCCGACGGCGAGCGAGTCGATGTTGAAGCCGCGGCGGGAGAACAGGGCGGCGATCCGGGCCAGGATGCCGGGGGTGTTCTCCACCAGGACGGAGAGCGTGTGCTTGGACATGATCTCTTCGGTCTCTCTCGCTCAGTCGTCGTCGTTGTCGCCGAAGTCGGGGCGCACGTCCCGGGCGGCCATGATCTCGTCGTTGGAGGTGCCGGCGGCGACCATCGGCCAGACCATCGCGTCCTCGTGGACGATGAAGTCCACGACGACCGGGCGGTCGTTGATCGAGTTCGCCTCCTCGATGACCTTGTCGAGGTCCGCGGGGTCCTCGCAGCGGATCGCGTAGCAGCCCATGGCCTCCGACAGCTTCACGAAGTCGGGGACGCGGGTGCCCCTCGCCTCCGGGTTGACGTCGTCGGGACCGGAGTGCAGGACCGTGTTGGAGTACCGCTGGTTGTAGAACAGGGTCTGCCACTGGCGGACCATCCCGAGGGCGCCGTTGTTGATGACGGCGACCTTGATCGGGATGTTGTTCAGGGCGCAGGTGGTGAGCTCCTGGTTGGTCATCTGGAAGCAGCCGTCGCCGTCGATCGCCCAGACGGTGCGGCCGGGCGCGCCGGCCTTGGCGCCCATGGCGGCCGGGACCGCGTAGCCCATCGTCCCGGCGCCGCCGGAGTTCAGCCAGGAGGCGGGCTTGTCGTACTGGATGAAGTGCGCGGCCCACATCTGGTGCTGGCCGACGCCGGCGGCGAAGATCGTGCCCTCCGGCGCGAGCTGCCCGATGCGCTCGATGACCTGCTGCGGGGAGAGCGAGCCGTCCGCGGGCTGGTCGTAGCCCAGCGGGTAGGTGCCGCGCCAGCGGTTGAGGTCGTTCCACCAGGCGCTGTAGTCGCCGCGGTGCCCCTCGGCGTGCTCCTTCTGGACGGCCTGGACGAGGTCGGCCAGGACCTCGCGGGCGTCGCCGACGATCGGCACGTCGGCGGCGCGGTTCTTGCCGATCTCCGCCGGGTCGATGTCGGCGTGGACGATCCTGGCGTACGGGGCGAAGCTGTCCAGCTTGCCGGTGACGCGGTCGTCGAAACGGGCTCCGAGGGCGACGATCAGGTCGGCCTTCTGCAGCGCGGTGACGGCGGTGACCGCACCGTGCATGCCCGGCATTCCCACGTGCAGCGGGTGGCTGTCGGGGAACGCGCCGAGCGCCATCAGGGTGGTGGTGACGGGCGCTCCGGTGAGCTCGGCGAGGACCTTCAGCTCGGCGGTGGCACGGGCCTTGACGACCCCGCCGCCGACGTAGAGGACCGGTCGCTTCGCGGTGGTGATGAGCTTGGCGGCCTCGCGGATCTGCTTGGCGTGCGGCTTGGTGACGGGCCGGTAGCCGGGCAGGTCCATGACGGGCGGCCAGGAGAAGGTGGTCTTCGCCTGGAGGGCGTCCTTGGCGATGTCGACCAGCACCGGGCCGGGGCGGCCGGTGGAGGCGATGTGGAACGCCTGGGCGATGACGCGCGGGATGTCCTCGGCCTGGGTGACCAGGAAGTTGTGCTTGGTGATCGGCATGGTGATGCCGACGATGTCCGCCTCCTGGAAGGCGTCCGTGCCGATCGCCTTGGAGGCGACCTGGCCGGTGATCGCCACCAGCGGGACGGAGTCCATGTGCGCGTCGGCGATGGGCGTGACCAGGTTGGTGGCGCCGGGACCGGAGGTCGCCATGCAGACGCCCACCTTGCCGGTGGCCTGCGCGTACCCCGTGGCCGCGTGACCCGCGCCCTGCTCGTGCCGGACCAGGACGTGGCGCACCCGCGTGGAGTCCATCAGCGGGTCGTACGCCGGAAGGATCGCGCCGCCGGGAATGCCGAACACGGTGTCGGCGCCGACCTCCTCGAGAGAGCGGACGAGGGACTGCGCGCCCGTGACGTGCTCGACGGACTGCTGTCCTCCGGAACGGGGCCGCGGCTGCGGGTGAGGGGCCCCGGTGGCCTGCTCGGTCATCGGCATTCTCTTCTCGATGCTGAGGGTTTTTGCGAAGTTCGTGCGGGTTACGCGTGCTGCTCGACAGGTGCCTGTGCAACAAAAAACCCCTCGTGCCGTCAGGCAAGCGAGGGGAGCGCGCCGGGTGGTGGGTCGCTGAGCGATCGTCGCTCGGCGTCAGCCGACGCGCTGTCCAAGTACGAGAATTCGGGTGCGCATGGCACTGACCCTCCCCCTGGCGCACACTCACTGTCAAGTGGGTGGGACGGGTGTCTCATGATGTGAGCGGAGTGTCGTAGCGCTCTTGAGCACCGCCGTCACCCCCGTGGAGTACACCGGCGCACCGCCCCCGCCCGCCAGCACCGGCTCGGCCGGGCCGTGCGGCACCGGGTAGTGCCCGGCGGCCAGCGCCCGGCGCAGCCGGTACTCGTCGAGCGGCCCGGAGAAGGCGAGGCCCTGCCCGTGGGTGCAGCCCATCGCACGCAGTGCCTCGGCCTGCTCGGGCAGGTCCACGCCGTCGGCCACGGTCTGCAGACCGAGGTCGGAGGCGATCCGCAGCAGCCCGTGGGTGATCTTGTACAGGCGCGCGGACTCCGCCACCTCGTCGACCAGGCCGCGGTCGAGCTTCAGCATGTCGACCGGCAGTCGTCTGAGGGCCGTGATCGCCGCGCGTCCGCTGCCGAAGCCGTCGAGGGCGATCCGTACGCCGAGCCGCTTGAGCACGGCGAGCCGGCGTTCCAGTTCGTCGAGGGAGACCCGGGGGTCGGTGTCGGCCAGCTCCACGATCAGCGAGCCGGACGGCAGCCCGTGCCGCGTGAGCAGCGCCTCGACCGATCCGAGGGGCAGCGAGCGGTCCAGCAGCCGGCGCGCGCTCAGCCGCACGGTCACCGGCACGGGCAGGCCCGTCGCGTGCCGCTCGGCGGCCTGCTCGACGGCCTCCTCCAGCACCCAGCGGCCCAGCTCGGCGGTCTTCTCGCTGTCCTCGGCGACGCGCAGGAACTCCGCGGGCGTGAACAGCACGCCCTGGGAGGAGCGCCAGCGCGCCTGGGCGCACACCGACGTGATCCGGCCGTCCGCCAGGCACACCACGGGCTGGTGCAGCAGGGCGAACTCGCCGTGGTGCAGCGCCGCCCGCAGCCGCGTGGCCAGCTCCGCCCTGCGGACGACGTCCTGCTGCATGTGCGGCTGGTACAGCTCGACCCGGCCCTTGCCGGCCGCCTTCGCCCGGTACATCGCGAGGTCGGCGTTGCGCAGCAGCTCGCCCGCGTCGATCCCCGGTTCGGCGAAGGCGACTCCGATGGAGGCGGCGACGCGGACATCGTTGCCGTCGATGAGGTAGGGCTGGGAGAGCGTGACCCTGAGGCGGTCGGCCAGTTCGAGGATGTGCCGCTCGCGCGCGTCCCGGTCGCGGACGCCGTCGCCGACGATGAGGGCCGCGAACTCGTCACCGCCGAGCCGGGAGGCGGTGTCGCCCTTGCGGACGGCGTCCTGGAGTCTGCGGGCGGCCTGCACCAGCAGGTCGTCCCCGGCCTGGTGGCCGATGGTGTCGTTGACGCCCTTGAAGCCGTCCAGGTCGATGAAGAGCACCGCCGTGCCGCGCAGGGCCGCGCCCCGGTCCGAGGCGCGGCGGCCGGAGAGGGCCTGCTGCACGCGCCGGGTGAACAGGGCGCGGTTGGGCAGGTCGGTCAGCGGGTCGTGCTCCGCGTTGTGCTGGAGCTGGGCCTGGAGGCGGACCCGCTCGGTGACGTCCCGGCTGTTGAAGATGAGGCCGCCGTGGTGCCGGTTGACGGTCGACTCCACGTTGAGCCAGGTTTCCTCGCTCCCTGCCCCGCTCGGGCGGGAGGCGCCCCCGCCGCCGGAGCGGAACCGGCACTCGATGCGCAGGGTGGGCTCTTCCACCGGGTCGGCGGCGAGGAACCTGCGTACCTCGTGCACCACGCGGCCCAGGTCCTCCGGGTGGATCAGGGAGGCCAGTTCGGTGCCGACCAGGTCCTCCGCCGGGCGGCCGTACACCCCGGCGGCGGCCGGGGAGACGTACCGCAGGACGCCGCTGGGCGCGGCGATCATGATGACGTCGCTCGACCCCTGCACCAGGGAGCGGAAGTGGTTCTCCGCCTGGGCGAGTTCCTGGGTGAGGGTGATGTTGTCGAGGAGCATGATGCCCTGGCGCACGACGAGCGCGAGCACCACGGTGCCCCCGGTGATCAGCACGACCCGGTCGACGCTGCGGCCGTTGAGGACGTTGTAGAGGATCCCCAGGGTGCACACGGCCGCGGCGAGGTACGGGGTGAGCGCGGCGAGCGATCCGGCGACGGGCCGGGAGAGCTGGTACCGGGTCGGGCCCCCGGCGGACGGCGGCGCGTGCTGGTGATCCGGGGCGCGGCGCCGCCCGGGAAGGTGCTCGCGAACCACGCGTGTGGGCGTCTCCCGCTCGGGCCCGCCGCGGCGGGGTGCGGTCCAGGGGGCGTAGGCCAGCAGCAGCGACCCGGCGAACCAGCCCGCGTCGAGCAACTGCCCGGAGCGGTAGCCGGCGTTCAGCAGCGGGGAGGTGAACAGGGCGTCGCACATCACGGTGAGCGCGAGCGCCCCGATCGCCGTGTTCACCGCCGAGCGGTTGACCGACGAGCGCCGGAAGTGGAGCGCCAGCACCATGCTGACCAGGACGATGTCGAGCAGCGGGTACGCCAGGGACAGCGCCGTGTGCGCGACGCCCGGTCCCTCGGCCTGGGCGGCCTGGGCGAGGGCGAGGCTCCACGCCAGGGTCAGCAGCGAGCCGCCGATCAGCCAGGCGTCGAGGCCGAGGCACACCCATCCGGCCTTGGTCACGGGCCGTTTGGCGAGCACCAGCAGCCCGACGATGGCGGGCGGCGCGAAGCAGAGGAAGAACAGGTCGGCGTAACTGGGGGTCGGCACCTCGCGGTCCAGCACGACCTCGTACCAGCCCCAGACCAGGTTGCCCAGGGACGCCATGGCCGAGGAGAGCCCGAACAGCAGCCAGGCGGGCCGGTACCGGGTGCGGCGGCTGCGGGCGTAGACCACGCAGGACACGGCGGCGGCCGCGGCGGCGGCGCTCAGTCCGAAGTCCCCCATGATCAGAGCGAGTCGCTCCGACCCCCAGCCGAACGCGGCGCCGACGGCGTAGGCGCCGCAGACCAGGGCGAGCGCCAGCCGGAGGGCGGGTCCGGGGCGGCGGCCGGCGGCCTGCGCGCCGGGCAGCGGGGTCCGCGGGGCGGACTCGGGACGCAGCGTTCCGTCGACAGTGGGGGTCGGCGGCGCGCTCACCGGCCCCTCCCGGTCCGCGTCACCGCCGCGCCCCAGGGGCCCCGGAGCACCTGGGTCCGGGTCCGCCGGCCGGTCGTCCGCCGGGGCCGGTGGTGAGGGCCGGCGCCGTCGGTCCGGTCGCCGCGCCGGATGTGCTGACCGTGTCTGTGCGTGTCCGTGCGCCGGTGTCGCCGCCGACGCATCCGCCGCGTCGGATCGCTGGTCCCTCGACCGTGCATAGCCCGTCGCCCCCCTCACAGTCCGCCTGTCGCTCCCCCGCGCCGTTGGTCGACGGCGCAGCCCCTGTCGGGACGATACACCAGTATCGTCACTCAGGGACATAGCCCCTCTACGCTCCGTGACGATCAACGAACCGCCGAGTACCCACCGCTCCCGGGGAGTCGCGGACGGTACTCGAAGCGGACTACACGTCTTCCCTTCCCGTCACCAGAATCACGTTCCCGAGCTCCTCCCGGTTCATGTACCGGCGCAACTGGTCGCGCAGCAGCCGCTTCGCGCGCGGCAGGAAGGCGGACGTGGGTCCGCCGACGTGCGGGGTGATCAGGACGCCCGGCGCCCGCCACAACGGGTGGTCCACGGGAAGGGGTTCGGGGTCGGTGACGTCGAGGGCCGCGGTGATGCGCCCGCTCTCCACCTCGGTGAGCAGGGCCTTGGTGTCGACGACCGCCCCGCGGGCGACGTTCACCAGCAGGGCGCCGTCCTTCATGCGGGCCAGGAACCCGGCGTCCACGAGATGCCGGGTGCTCTCGGTCAGCGGGGTGGACAGGACGACGACGTCCGCCTCCGGGAGCAGGGAGGGAAGCGCGGTGAGTGGATGCACCGGCCCGCGCTCCGTTGTGCGCGCGGAGCGTGCGACGCGCGCCACCCGCGCGAGCTCGAACGGGGTGAGCCGGTCCTCGATGGCCGCGCCGATCGAGCCGTACCCGACGATGAGCACCGTCCGGTCGGCGAGCGCCGGCCGGAAGCCGCCCTGCCACTCCCCCCGGTCCTGGGCGCGCACGAAGTCGGGGACGCCCCGCAGGGAGGCGAGGATCAGGGCGAGCGTGAGCTCCGCGGTGCTGGCCTCGTGCACCCCGCGCGCGTTGCACAGCCGCACGCCCGAAGGCAGGTCCTTCAGGCCGGGCTGCACGTGGTCGATGCCGGCCGACAGGGTCTGCACCACGCGCACGGACCGCATCCGGGGCAGCGGACGCAGGCACACCTCGGCGGCCTTCATGTACGGCACGACGTAGAAGTCGCAGGCCTCAGGGTCGGCCGGGTACGTCTCGCCGCCGTCCCAGAAGTGGTAGCGCGGCCCCTCGGGGAGTCCGTCGATCTCGTCCGGGGGAATGGGGAGCCACACGTCAGGAGTCATGTCCCGGAGGCTAGTTCAGGACGCCGGAGCGGCAGAGGTTAGGTTGGGGGGCCGGAGAGGGAGGGTCACGAGCAGGTGGAGCGCAGGACGATCGGCGCGGCGGCGCTCTCGGTGGGCGCGGTGGGCCTCGGGTGCATGCCGATGAGCTGGGCCTACAGCACGTCCAGGCAGCGCGGCGAGGAGTCGCTGAGGGCGGTGCACCGGGCGCTGGACACGGGCTCGGACCTTCTCGACACCGCCGACATGTACGGCCCGTTCACCAACGAGCTGCTGCTCGGGCGGGTGTTGAAGGAGCGGCGTGCCGACGCCTTCGTGTCGACGAAGGTCGGACTGCTGGTGGGGGACCAGCACATCGTGGCCAACGGCCGCCCCGGGTACGTCAGGCGGGCCTGCGACGCGTCGCTGCGGCGGCTGCAGACCGATGTGATCGACCTCTACCAGCTGCACCGCGCCGACCCTGAGGTCCCGGTCGAGGAGACCTGGGGCGCGATGGCGGATCTGGTGCGGGCGGGCAAGGTGCGGGCGCTGGGCCTGTGCGCGGTCGGGGCGCGCTCGTCGCGGCGGCCGGGGGCGCGGCTGCACGACGCGACGATCCGGCAGCTGGAGCGCGTGCAGCAGGTGTTCCCGGTGAGCGCGGTGCAGGCGGAGCTGTCGGTGTGGTCGCCGGAGGCGCTGGAGACGCTGCTGCCGTGGTGCGAGGCGCGGGGTGTGGGCTTCCTGGCGGCGATGCCGCTGGGCAACGGCTTCCTGACCGGCACGCTGACGCCCGGCCAGGGGTTCGAGGCGGACGACCTGCGCGCCCGGCATCCGCGGTTCACGGCCGAGATGATGGCCGCGAACCAGCCGATCGTGGTGGGGCTGCGCCGGGTCGCGCGCCGGCACGGGGAGCACGTCACCCCGGCGCAGGTCGCCCTGGCCTGGGTGCTGAGCCGGGGCCGCCAGGTGATCCCGGTGCCGGGCGCCAAGCAGGAGCGGTGGGTGACGGAGAACGCGGCGGCGGCGGATCTGCGGCTGACGGACGAGGATCTCGCGGAGATCGCGAGCCTGCCGCCGGCGCAGGGGTCGTGGGACTGAGGTCCCCGCCCGGGACACGGGGCGGCCGGCCCTGACGGCGGCGGGCGGTCCGGCCCGGTCCGGCCCTCGGCGAGGTTCGGGCCCGGCGAAGCGGGAACCTGTGAGGCGCGAGCGGTGTATGACAGACAGAACCCGCCGCGTCGAAGGGACGAGATCGTGCAACGACGAGCCGTGACGGCCGTGCTGGCCGCCGCCGCGCTCCTGCTGACCGCAGGCTGCTCCTCCGACGGCGGAGCGCCGCCGGAGAAGGACGCCGCCGCCTCCTCGCCCTCGGCCGCGGCCCCGTCCTCGCCCTCCGGGAAGGCCGAGCGGACCCCGCCCGCGAAGGGCTCGGTGACGGTGGTCCGGACGGTGGCGACGGGGCTGGACAGTCCCTGGGGCCTGGCCCCGGTCGGGGACGGCGACCTCCTGGTGTCCTCCCGCGACAAGGGCACGATCACCCGGATCGACGGGACGACGGGGAAGAAGACCGAGCTGGGCGAGGTGCCCGGGGTCGCGGCCGAGGGCGAGGGCGGCCTGCTGGGCATCGCCCTCTCCCCCGACTTCGCCTCGGACCACATGATCTACGCCTACTTCACCTCGGCCTCCGACAACCGCATCGTGCGGATGCTCTACAACGAGCGGAAGCCGGCCGGCGAGCAGCTCGGGGCGCCCGACACGGTGTTCCGGGGCATCCCCAAGGGCGTGATCCACAACGGCGGGCGGATCGCCTTCGGCCCGGACCGCATGCTCTACGCGGGCACGGGCGAGAGCGGCGACACGGGGCTCTCCCAGGACAAGGAGTCCCTCGGCGGCAAGATCCTGCGGATGACCCCGGACGGCGACCCGGCCCCGGGCAACCCGTTCCCCGGCTCCCCCGTGTACTCGTACGGCCACCGCAACGTGCAGGGCCTGGCCTGGGACCGTGAACAGCGGCTGCTCGCCTCGGAGTTCGGCCAGAACACCTGGGACGAGCTGAACGCCGTCGCGCCGGGCGGCAACTACGGCTGGCCGGAGGCCGAGGGCCACGCGGACGAGGGCGGCTTCCACAACCCGATCGCCCAGTGGAGCACCGACGAGGCGTCCCCCAGCGGCATCGCGTACGCCGGGGGCTCCGTGTGGATGGCGGGCCTGCGCGGCGAGCGGCTGTGGCGCATACCGCTCAAGGGGACGGAGGCCTCCGCGGACCCTCAGGCGTTCCTGGAGGGCGAGTACGGCCGGCTGCGCACCGTGGTCGCGGCGGGCGGCGACCGGCTGTGGCTGGTGACCAGCAACACGGACGGCCGGGGCGACCCGGAGAAGGACGACGACCGCGTCCTGGAGCTGCGGGTCCGCTAGCCGGTGCTCAGTCCCCCGCGGGGGCGTCCGGGGCGTCCCCCGTGTCGTCCGTTTCCTCGTCGGCCGGGGCCGCCCGGCGGACGGTGACCTTTCCGGACGCGAGGTCTATCGGCCCGCGTCCGGGGTCGGCGTCGCCGACGTCCTCCCGGGACAGTTCCAGGCGTTTCTGCTCGTCATGGGTGTGTTTGCGCCCGGGGGAGAACAGTTCCTCGAAGGCGTTGAACATCGTTCCCCTTTCCCAGGGCCGCGGGCGCCGGGCCGCTTGTGTCCTGGATCGATTGTCGCGCGGTGGCGGGATGCGCGGTTCCGTCGGGGAACAGCCCCAGCCGGTGGGCCACCGCCGCCGCCTCGCCGCGCCCGGAGACGCCCAGCTTGGCGAGGATGTTCGACACGTGGACGCTGGCCGTCTTCGGCGAGATGAACAGCGCCTCGGCGATCCGGCGGTTGGTGTGCCCGGCTGCCACCAGGCGCAGCACGTCCCGCTCCCTGCTGGTCAGGCCCAGTGCCTCGGCCGGGTCGGCGGGCGCCGGGGGCGCCTCCTCGCGCGGGGCGGGCGTGAGCGCCAGGCGGCCGCGCCGGGCCAGCAGCGCGGCGTCCCGGGCCAGCGGCGCCGCGCCCAGGTGGGAGGCGACGGCATCGACGAGGCGCAGCAGTCCGGTGGCGCGGGCCCGCTCGTCCTCGCCCCCGCCGGCGGCCAGCAGCGCCTCGGCGAGCCGGAGGCGGGCGCAGGCGAGGTCGTGGGGCCGTCCCAGGGGCTCCAGCGCCGCCACGACCGCGGACCACGCGTCCGGCTCGGTCCGGCCCTCGGCGCGCAGCAGCTCGGCGCGCAGCCACTCGTCGTGGGCCTTCCACAGGGGCACACCGGTGGCCAGGGTCTTCGCCGCCCGGCGGATCCGGTCGAGGATCTCCGGACGGCCCGGTTCGGCCGCCGGGTCGCCGTACCGGTCGGCCTCGGCGGTGGTGGCGGCGAGCAGCAGGGGCCAGCCGTAGCGCTGGGTGCCGGGCGGGAAGCCGGCGTCGAGGGCGGCGGACAGTCCGGCGCGGGCCTCCTCCGTGCGGCCTTCGGCGGCGGCGAGGCGGAGGGCGACCCACTGCATGGGGAGGGCGTACTGGGGCATCGGGTCGTGGGTGCCGAAGTGGGCGCGGGCCTCGGCGAGGCAGCGGGCCGCTTCGGCGGTGTCGCCCCGCAGGAAGGCGAGGTGGGCCAGGCGTATCGAGCCGCCGGCCCGCGGCTTGGCGCTCTGCTCGGTCCGCTGTGCGTCGGCCGCGGCAAGGGCGGCCTCCTCCCAGCGCCCGACGGACAGCAGGGACTCGGCGAGGTTGCCCCACACCCACCCCTGGTAGTCCAGCAGACCGAGCCGCCGGGTGACCCGGACGCCCTCCTCGAGGAGCCGTACGGCCTCCTCGGAGCGGCCGACCCCTTCGAGCACGGAGGGCAGGTTGACGAAGGCGCGCGCCAGCACCATGTCGACGCCCAGCTCGGCCGCCCGGTCCTTCACCTCGTGCATCTCGGCGAGCCCGGCCTCGATGTCGCCGGCGTCGACCATGAGGCCGCCGAGGGTGAGCCGGGCGTTGAGCTCGATGTCGTGGGCGCCGACCATGCGGGCGTACTCGACGGCGCGTTCCGCGGCGGCCATGGCGTCGGGTCCGGGTTCGTGCAGCATCGACCAGCTGGCGGCGGAGGCGAGCACCTCGGCGTGCACCTCGGAGGGCGGCAGTCCGCGCACCAGTTCCTGCGCGGTGCCCAGCTCGTCCCGGCCGTCACCGCGGGCGAGGGCCTGGGCGAGCCGGGAGCGCTGCACCCAGAACCAGGCGGCGCGCAGCGGGTCGGGGTCCTCGTCGAGGAGGCGCAGCGCCCGCTTGGTGAGCTTCAGGGAGCGTTCGCGTTCGCCGCAGAGGCGGCCGGCGACGGCGGCCTCGGCCAGCAGGTCGAGGTAGCGCAGCGGGCGTGTCCCGGGGTCGTCGCCGGGGTCCCCGCAGTCGGGGGACGGGTAGGCCTCGGCGTGGTCGAGCGGGCGCAGTCCGGCGCGCACGGCGTCGGGGACGGCGTCCCACAGCTCCATCGCCCGCTCCAGCAGGCGCAGTTGCTCGGCGTAGGCGTGGCGTGCGCGGGCCTCGGCGGAGGCGTCGAGGACGGCGGGCAGCGCCTTGGCGGCGTCGTGGGCGTGGTACCAGTAGCTGGCCAGCCGGGTGGTCCGCTCGTCGGCGGGGACGAGGGCGGGGTCGGCCTCCAGAGCTTCGGCGAAGCGGCGGTGGAGGCGGGAGCGTTCGCCGGGCAGCAGGTCGTCGCTGACGGCCTCGCGGACCAGGGAGTGCCGGAAGCGGTAGCCGTCGCGGTCGGGGGCGGGGGTGAGGATGCCGGCGTTGACGGCCGCGCGCAGGGCCTCGATGAGGTCGTCCTCGCCGAGTCCGGCGACGGCGGCGAGCAGCCGGTCCTCGACGGTGGAGCCGCCCTCGGCGACGCTCCGGACGACCCGCTGGGCGCTCTCCGGCAGGTTCTCGACCCTGACCAGGAGCAGGTCGCGCAGGGAGTCGGTGAGGCCGGTGCGGCAGCCCTCGTCGGCGGCGACGGCGAGTTCCTCGACGAAGAAGGCGTTGCCGTCGGAGCGTTCGAAGATGTCGTCGACGCGGTCCGGTTCGGGTTCGCGGTCGAGGATGCCGGCGATCTGCCGGTGCACCTCCTCGCGGGTGAAGCGGCGCAGTTCGACGCGCCGGACGGTGCGCAGCCGGTCGAGTTCGGCGAGGAGGGGGCGCAGCGGGTGGCGGCGGTGGATGTCGTCGGAGCGGTAGGTGGCGAGGACGACGAGGCGGCCGGTGCGCAGGGTGCGGAAGAGGTAGGCGAGCAGATGGCGGGTGGAGGCGTCGGCCCAGTGCAGGTCCTCCAGGACGAGGACGACGGTGTGCTCGGCGGCGACCCGTTCCAGCAGGCGGGCGGTGAGCTCGAAGAGGCGGGCCATGCCCTGCTCGTCGCGGCGGGCCTCGCGGGCGGCGGCGGTGGCGAGTTCGGGCAGCAGCCGGGCCAGTTCCTCCTCCTGCCCGGAGGCGGCGGCCGCGAGCCGGCCGGGCAGTTCCCGTCGGAGCTGGCGCAGGGCGGTGGAGAAGGGGGCGAAGGGCAGGCCGTCGGCGCCGATCTCCACGCATCCGCCGAGGGCGACGGTCCCGCCCCGGTCCCGGACGGCGGCGGCGAACTCCTCCACGAGACGGGTCTTGCCCACCCCTGCCTCGCCGCCGATCAGCAACGCCTGCGGCTCCCCGGCGCCGGCCCGGTCGAACGCGTCGTTCAGAACGGCGAGTTCGGCGGTGCGGCCGACGAACACGGGGCTGACGGACTTGGTCTCCACGCCTCCGAGCATCGCATGCGCGTCCGACGACGGCGCAGCGCTTCTCCTCTCCCGGCGCGCCGGCACGCCACCGCCTCCTCCGTGTCCCGTGTGCCTCCACCGGCTGTCCGGACCCGACGACGGGCGGCGGCCGCTTCCGTGCGGCCACCGCCCCGGTGCGGTGCTCATGCGGTCCGGGCCGACCGGGACCGCCGCCAGGTATGGCTCTCGGCGCCGCCGCGTGCGCCGGACACGTGGCGGGCGGCGCGGCGGGCCCGCATCGCCTCGCGGACCCGGCGCTCCTCCGCGGCCCGGCGGACCAGGTCGTCGTGGCGAAGCCGGTACAGCTCGTGCTCGGACATGGCGGGTTCCCCCTCGGATCGGGTGCCGGTATCGCTTTCTGCGATGCCTCCACCTTCGTCTCCGAGGCGGGCGGGTCACATCGGGAGAGTTCCGTATCTTCACGGGCGGTGATGCCTCAGAAGTCGTGCGCGGTGGGCGGCAAGCCGCTGAGACGGCGTCTAAAACCCCCCTCAGGAGGCCGAGGGCGGTCCCGGCGGCACGCCCGTGTACGTGAGCACCGTCGGCAGCGGTCCGATCACCCCGGGGTGACGCCACCCCGGGCGACGGATGTGATCCGCCAGGGTTTCGCGCGCGGCGGCCGCCGCGCCCGGCCGGCTGCGGGTGAGGAAGACCGTGCCGGGCGCCGCACAGACGACGGCGGCCGCGCCCTGTCCGGCCCCGTGCGGGGGCCCGGCCGCGGTCGGCGCGCTTCTTCGCGGCGGCTTCCCGCCCCTGCTCCGCCGTCCGCTCGTCGGGCTCCGCGAGGGTCGCGCGGTCGCGGTTCCGGTTTCGCCCTCTGGCTTCTCCGCCGTGTTCCGCTGTCTTCTCCGCCGTGTTCCGCCGTCTTCTCAGCCGTGTTCCGCACCGTACGGAGTCCGTCCGGGGTTCCGTTCAACGCCCGTCGGGCTGCTGGTCGCGGGCGCGCCACTCGGGGGCCAGGACGGACCAGACCTCCAGGTCGTGCCGTACGCCGTGGTGCAGGTGGGCCTCGCGGCGGACGCCGTCGCGGGTCATGCCGAGCCGGCGGGCGACGGCGATGCTGCCGGTGTTGCCGGACGCGGCGACCCATTCGACGCGGTGGATCCCGCGCTCCTCGACGGCCCAGTCGATCAGCACGCGCATGGCGCGGGTGACGAGTCCGCGTCCGGTGGCGGCGGGCTCCAGCCAGCAGCCGACCTCGCAGGTGCCGGCCGCCGCGTCGAGGTTCAGGGTGAGGACCCCGCCGACGAGCTTGCCGTCGAGCCACAGCCCGTGCAGCGAGGCCGTGTCGGCGGCGCGCAGGTCGGCGTACCGCTGGAGCGCCTCACGCGCCGTGTCCAGGTCGGTGGCGCGGGAGCCGAAGGGGACGTACCGGTTGATGAACTCACGGCCCCGGTCGAGATGGGCGAGGAATTCCTCGGCGTGCCAGATCTCCAGGGGGCGCATCTCGGCGCCGTCGTCACCCAGTCGTATCGCGTACATCCCGCTGCCGCTCCTCCTTCGCCAGCACGTCCGCCACCTCGGCGTCCGTGACGGCGGCCAGCCTCTCATGGCCGGGACGGCGGTCGGGCGGCTCGATGCTGATCCGGGGCAGGATCCGGTCCAGCCACGTCGGCAGCCACCAGTTGGCGCCGCCGAGGAGGTGCATCAGCGCGGGCACGAGCAGCGTGCGCAGCACGAAGGCGTCGAGGGCGACGGCCGCGGCGAGGGCGATGCCGAACATGGCGATCACGCGGTCGCCGCTGAGCACGAAGGCGAGGAAGACCGAGATCATGATCACGGCGGCGGAGTTGATCACGCGGCTGGTCTCGGCGAGGCCGACGCGGACGGCCCGCCGGTTGTCGCCGGTCTCCAGCCACTCCTCGTACATCCGGCTCACCAGGAAGACCTGGTAGTCCATGGACAGACCGAAGAGCACCGACACCATGATCACGGGCAGGAAGGGCTCGATGGGACCGGCGCTGCCGAGACCGAGCAGGTCGCTCCCCCAGCCCCACTGGAAGATCATGACGACCACGCCGAACGCGCCGGCGACCGCGGCCACGTTCATCGCGGCGGCCTTGAGCGGGATGCCGATCGAGCGGAAGGCGAGGAGCAGCAGCAGACAGCCGAGGCCGATCACGACGCCGACGAACAGGGGGAGCTTGTCGACGATGACGGAGGCGAAGTCGTCGTAGCCGGCCGTCACGCCCCCGACGTGCACGTCGAGCGACGTGCCCGACTCGGCGCGGGGCAGCACGTCCTCGCGCAGCCGGTCCACCAGGTCGCTGGTCCGCTCCGACTGCGGGGACGAGTCCGGTACGACGGTGAGGAAGGCGGTGTCGCCGCCCTGGCTGTACGTCACCGGCGACGCGGAGACGACGCCCTCGGTGGTGCGCAGGGTGGCGCCCAGGTTGTCCAGGGCGAGCCGGTCCTGGGCGTCGTCGACCTCGGTGACCAGGGTGAGCGGCCCGTTCACGCCCGGCCCGAAGCCGTCGGCGAGAAGGTCGTAGGCCTGGCGGGTGGTGGAAGTCTTCGGGTCGTTGCCCTGGTCGGAGGTGCCCAGGTGGAGCGAGAAGGTGGGCAGGGCCAGGACGGCCATGACGACGACGGCGACCGCGCCGAGCAGCTTGGGGTGGCGCTCCACGAACGCCGACCAGCGGGCGGCGAACCCGGTGGGCACCTCCGGCTCCGGCCCGTGCTCGGCGAGCCGGCGCCGCTCCCGGCGGCTCAGCGCCCGCATGCCGATCAGGGACAGCAGGGCGGGCAGCAGGGTGACGGAGGCGGCGACGGTGAGCAGCACGGTGAGCGAGGCGGCCACGGCGACGCCGTTGAGGAAGTTCAGGCGGAGGATCAGCATGCCCAGCAGGGCGATGCAGACGGTCGCACCCGCGAACACGACCGCCCGCCCGGTGGTGGCGACGGCGTTGGTGGCGGCCTCGGTGACGCTCAGGCCGCGCTTCAGTCCGCGCCGGTGCCGGGTGACGATGAACAGCGCGTAGTCGATGCCCACGCCGAGCCCGATCAGCAGGCCGAGCATCGGCGCGAAGTCCGCGACGGTCATCACATGGCCGAGCAGCACGATGCCCGCGTAGGCGGTGCCGACGCTCACCAGCGCGGTGGCGATGGGCAGCAGGGAGGCGGCGAGGGAGCCGAAGGCGAGGAACAGCACGACGGCGGCGACGGCCACGCCGACGATCTCGGCGGTGTGCCCGCCGGGCGCCTCGCTCAGCTCGACGGCGCTGCCGCCCAGCTCGACGTCGAGCCCGTCGGTCTCCGCGGCCTTGGCCGTCTCGACCACGGCCTCGGCCTCACCGGTGGTGATGTCCGCGCCGGAGTGCTGGAAGGTCACGGTGGCGTAGGCGGTGCGGCCGTCGGCGCTGATGCGTCCGGCGCCCCCGTCGTCGTACGGGCCGCTGACGGAGGCGACGCCGGGCAGGTCCTCGAGCCGGTCGAGGGTGCGGGTCATGGTCTGCTCGACGCCGCTGTCCCGGACGGTGCCGGACGACGTGTGCCAGACCACGGTGTCGCTGTCGCCCCCCATGCCGGGGAAGCCGTCCTTCAGCAGCTCGGCGGCGTGCCCCGACTCGGTGCCGGGCACGTCGTAGTCGTTCGAGTAGGCGGAGCCGGCGACGAAGGCGCTCGCCGCGATCCCGGTGAGCGCGAGCAGCCACAGCAGAACGGTGAAGAGACGGCGTTGGACGCACCAACGTGCTAGGGCTGCCACAGACGTGCTCCCGGTGACGGCTCGGAGTGGATCTTTGACCGGGTACCGCCGACGAACGATCGAACAGCCCGCAAAGAACGCATGAGCAATGCCCTGCCACTGTTACAGGCAAAAATGATCGTTTGTCGCTTTCGTGTACTAACTCACATTTCTTTTCCGGGCCGTTCGGAGCGGGTGTGCGGGCCGGTCACGGCGGGTGCGCGGGTCGCTCGTCTCAGTCGAACTGGTCGCCCAGCGCCATGACCATGACGCCCGCGACGGCCGTCCACAGCGCCCTGCGGGTGCGTCCGCGCACCCCCAGCGCCGCCGCCAGGGCACAGACGGCCGCCCCGCAGGCGTAGGCCACGGGGACCAGGGCCGGGGCGGTGCCGACGGCCCGGAGCAGGGCTGCGGCCGTACCGGCGGCGGCGAGCACGGCGCCGGTGCCGACGGCGGCCCGGCGGGCCCGCCGCGCCCGCTCGGCGAGGAACTCCTCGTCATCGCCCTCGTGGGCGTCCTCGGCCGTCCCGGCCTCGGCCGCTTCCGCCGCTTCTGTCTCCTCCCCGGCCGTGTCCGGGGCGGTCCGCGTGTCCGGGGGCACGTCGGAATCCGGGCGTCCACTCATGGCGCCGGAGCGTAGCGCCCCGCCTCCGGAAACCCGGATGCGGGGGCACCCGGCCCGCTGTTAGCGTCCCCGGGTCCGACACTCCCGCGGCAGTGGGCCGCCGGCCGAAGCAGGTGCTTGATGCTTGTCCGTCCGATCTCCGACGCGCCTCCGCCCCTCTTCACGGCCTCAAGGAGCCCCTTCACCGATGTCGGACCTCACACCGCACACCTCGCACGACGACCTCGCTAGCCGCCTCAGCCTCCCCCGGTACCCCCGCAGCGGCGCCTACGACCCCCGCTGGACCATCGACAACCAGATGGGCCCGCACGCGCTGTGGCTGCTGGAGTGGCTCGCCCCCGCCCTCGGCCCGGACGCCCTGCGCCCCGGCGCCCGCGTGCTCGACCTGGGCTGCGGCCGCGCCATGACGTCCGTCTTCCTGGCGCGGGAGTACGACGTCCGGGTCACCGCCGCCGACCTGTGGACCGAGCCGGACGAGAACGCCCGCCGGATCGCCGAGGCGGGCCTCGCCGACCGCGTCCTGCCCGTCCACGCGGAGGCGCACGCCCTGCCCTTCGGGGCGGGGACCTTCGACGCGATCGTCTCCGTCGACGCGTACCAGTACTTCGGCACCGACGACCTGTATCTGCCGACGCTGACCCGGCTGCTGAAGCCCGGCGGGCGGATCGGGATCGTCGTCCCCTCGGTCTCCGAGGAGATCGGGGGCACTGAGCCGCCGGAGCACCTGAAGCCCTACTGGGAGCCCGCGTTCTGGTGCTTCCACAGCCCCGCCTGGTGGCACCGCCACTGGACCCGCAGCGGCGCCGTGGACGTCGAGACGGCCGACTGGCTGGAGGACGGCTGGCGGGAGTGGCTGCTGTGGTGCGACGTGGTCGCCGAGCACCACACCGACGAGTTCCACGTGCGGACGAGCCGGGAGAGCGCGCGGATGCTGCGCGCCGACCAGGGCCGCACGCTGGGCTTCACCCGCGTGGTGGGCCGCCGCCGCTAGCGCGCCGCGCGGGAAGAGGACGCACGAGAAGGGGGACGCACCCGCCGGGTGCGTCCCCCTCCCTCTTGTCGTACGGGCTCAGCCCTCGACGCCCAGCTTCTGCAGGATCAGTTCCTTCACCCGGGCCGCGTCCGCCTGGCCGCGCGTGGCCTTCATGACCGCGCCGACCAGCGCACCGGCCGCGGCGACCTTGCCGCCGCGGATCTTGTCCGCGACGGCCGGGTTGCCGGCGATCGCCTCGTCGACGGCGGCGGTGAGCGCACCCTCGTCGGAGACGACCTTCAGGCCGCGCTTCTCGACGACCTCGTCCGGCGCGCCCTCACCGGCGAGGACACCCTCGATGACCTGGCGGGCCAGCTTGTCGTTCAGGTCGCCCTCGGCCACCAGCTCGGTGACGCGGGCCACCTGCGCCGGGGTGATCGCCAGCTCGTCCAGCGCCTTGCCGGACTCGTTGGCGCTGCGGGCCAGCTCGCCCATCCACCACTTGCGGGCGGAGGCCGCGTCGGCTCCGGCCTCGATCGTGGCGACGATCAGGTCCAGCGCACCGGCGTTGAGGATGGCCTGCATGTCGGTGCCGGAGATCCCCCACTCCTCGCGGAGCCGGTTGCGGCGCACCAGCGGCAGTTCGGGGAGCTGCGCGCGCAGCTTCTCGACCCACTCGCGGGACGGGGCGACCGGGACCAGGTCGGGCTCCGGGAAGTACCGGTAGTCCTCGGCCTCCTCCTTCACCCGGCCGGAGGTCGTGGACCCCGTGTCCTCGTGGAAGTGCCGGGTCTCCTGGACGATCGTCCCGCCGTCGTTCAGCACGGCCGCGTGGCGCTGGATCTCGAACCGGGCGGCGCGCTCCACCGACCGCAGCGAGTTGACGTTCTTGGTCTCGGAGCGCGTGCCGAACTTCTCGGCGCCCTTCGGCATCAGCGACAGGTTGACGTCGCAGCGCATCTGGCCCATCTCCATGCGGGCCTCGGACACGCCGAGCGCCCGGATGACCTCGCGCAGCTCGCGGACGTACGCCCGCGCGACCTCGGGGGCCCGCTCGCCCGCGCCCACGATGGGCTTGGTGACGATCTCGATGAGCGGGATGCCGGCGCGGTTGTAGTCGAGCAGGGAGTGGGACGCGCCGTGGATGCGGCCCGTGGCTCCGCCGACGTGCGTCGACTTGCCGGTGTCCTCCTCCATGTGGGCGCGCTCGATCTCCACGCGGAAGACCTCGCCGTCCTCCAGCTGCACGTCGAGGTAGCCGTCGAAGGCGATCGGCTCGTCGTACTGGGAGGTCTGGAAGTTCTTCGGCATGTCCGGATAGAAGTAGTTCTTCCGGGCGAAGCGGCACCATTCGGCGATCTCGCAGTTCAGCGCGAGGCCGATCTTGATCGCGGACTCGACGCCGGTCGCGTTGACGACCGGGAGCGCGCCGGGCAGGCCGAGGCAGACCGGGCAGGTCTGGGTGTTCGGGTCGGCGCCGAGCGCGGTCGAGCAGCCGCAGAACATCTTGGTCTTGGTGCCGAGTTCGACATGGACCTCGAGGCCCATGACGGGGTCGTACGACGCGAGTGCGTCCTCGTACGACACCAGGTCGGTCGTGGTGGTCACGGTGAAAACTTCCCTCTCAGCCCAGCAGGACGTCGTCGTCGCCCAGCCGCTTCAGCTCGCGGTAGAGGATGGCGAGACTGGTGACGATCGCGGCGGCGGACACGGTGGCGTCGATCAGGACCAGGGTGTCCTTCTCCACGCGCGCCTTCTTCAGCCGCTTGGCGACGCCGACCGCGCCGAACGCGGTGGCGGCCATGGACAGGTACGTACCGGACCGGGACTTCTTGAAGCCCTTGGCCTTGGTCAGTGCACTCACAGCGACGGAGCCTCCTCGAGCAGCGGGTGGCCCCACTTTTCCACGAAGGCGGCCTCGACGGCGGCACCGACCTTGTAGAGGCGGTCGTCCTTCATGACCGGGGCGATGATCTGCAGTCCGACCGGCAGGCCGTCCTCCGGCGCGAGACCGCAGGGCAGCGACATGGCGGCGTTGCCCGCCAGGTTGGTCGGGATGGTGCACAGGTCGGCGAGGTACATCGCCATCGGGTCGTCGGCGCGCTCGCCGATCGGGAAGGCGGTGGTCGGGGTCGTCGGGGAGACGATCACGTCGACCTGCTCGAAGGCCTGGTCGAAGTCCCGCTTGATGAGCGTGCGGACCTTCTGGGCGCTGCCGTAGTACGCGTCGTAGTAGCCGGAGCTGAGCGCGTACGTGCCGAGCATGATGCGGCGCTTGACCTCGTCGCCGAAGCCGGCCTCGCGGGTCAGCGAGGTGACCTCCTCGGCGGAGTGCGTGCCGTCGTCGCCGACGCGCGCGCCGTAGCGCAGGCCGTCGAAACGGGCGAGGTTGGAGGAGCACTCGGAGGGCGCGATCAGGTAGTACGCGGACAGCGCCAGGTCGAAGGACGGGCAGTCCAGCTCGACGATCTCGGCGCCCAGCTCCTTGAGCAGCTCGACCGACTCGTCGAACCGCTGGACGACGCCGGCCTGGTAGCCCTCGCCCCGGAACTGCTTGACGACGCCGACGCGCATGCCCTGGACGCTGCCGTTGCGGGCGGCCTCCACGACCGGCGGGACCGGCTCGTCGATGGAGGTGGAGTCCATCGGGTCGTGCCCGGCGATCACCTCGTGCAGCAGGGCCGCGTCCAGGACCGTGCGGGCGCAGGGGCCACCCTGGTCGAGGGAGGAGGAGAACGCCACCATGCCGTAGCGGGACACCGCGCCGTACGTCGGCTTGACGCCGACCGTGCCGGTGACGGCGGCCGGCTGGCGGATGGAGCCGCCGGTGTCGGTGCCGATGGCGAGCGGCGCCATGTGCGCGGCCAGCGCGGCGGAGGAACCGCCGCCGGAGCCGCCGGGGATGCGGGTGAGGTCCCACGGGTTGCCGGTGGGGCCGTAGGCGCTGTTCTCGGTGGAGGACCCCATGGCGAACTCGTCCATGTTGGTCTTCCCGAGGATGACGACGTCGGCGGCCTTCAGGCGCCTGGTGAGCGTCGCGTCGTACGGCGGGATCCAGCCCTCGAGGATCCTGGAGCCGACGGTGGTCGGGACGCCCTCGGTGGTGAAGATGTCCTTCAGCGCGAGGGGGACGCCGGCCAGCGGGCCGAGCTTCTCGCCGCGCTCGCGCTTCTCGTCGACGGCGCGGGCCTGCGCGAGGGCGCCCTCACGGTCGACGTGCAGGAAGGCGTGCACCTTCTCGTCGACGGCCTCGATGCGGGCCAGGTGGGCCTCGGTGACCTCGACCGCGGTCAGCTCGCCGGAGGCGATCTTCGCGGCGGTCTCGGCCGCGGTGAGCTTGATGATGTGATCGCTCATGGCGTTCTACTCCTCCCCCAGGATCTGCGGCACCTTGAAACGCTGCTGCTCCTGGGCCGGGGCGCCGGAGAGCGCCTGCTCGGGGGTGAGCGAGGGACGGACCTCGTCGGCCCGCATGACGTTCGTCAGCGGGAGCGGGTGCGAGGTCGGCGGTACGTCTTGGTCGGCGACCTCGCCGACGCGGGCGACCGCGCCGATGATGTCGTCGAGCTGGCCTGCGAAGTGGTCGAGCTCTTCGGGCTTCAGCTCCAGACGCGCCAGCCGGGCGAGGTGGGCGACCTCCTCGCGCGTGATGCCAGGCATGCAGCGATCCTCTGGGGTGAGTGTGTGTGGTTTGGGGCCAATCCTATGGGGCGGGCGGGCGTGCCCGTGAAACCCTTCCCCGGCCACCGGTCACCACGGCCGTCCGGTCCCTCCCGGCCCCGGCGTCCCACGCCGTCCGGAGGGCCTCGCCCCCGGGCACCCGGGTCCCGGACGTCCCCGCGGCCGGCGCGCCTCCCGGTTCACGGCGTCACGCCGCCTGCCGGCGGGTGTCCTCCGGCCGTTCCTCGGCCGCCTTTCGGTCACCCGGCCACCCGGGCGTCCTCGCCCTCGGGTGTGTCCGGCCCCCGGAAGCCCGGCCTCGGGCCCCCTGGCCTTCCCCTCCCAGGTCCCGACCCTCGGAGCCCGAGGGCTCGCGCACCCCGGCCCTCGGACGTCTAGTCCTCCGCCGTGCCCGTCGCCGCGGGGAGTGCCGCCGCCGGGCGTTGCCAGCCTCGGGAGCCCCGGGCGAGGAGCCAGGCCGTCGTCTCGTCCGGGGGCATCGCCGCTGCGACCAGCCAGCCCTGGACCGCGTCGCAGCGCAGGTCGCGGAGGCGTTCCCAGGTCTCGTCGTCCTCGACGCCCTCCGCGACCACCAGCAGGCCCAGCGAGTGGGCCAGGTCGATGGTGCAGCGCACGATCTCCGCGTCCTCCGCGTCGAACGCCAGCCGCGCCACGAACGAGCGGTCGATCTTCAGCTCGCTCACCGGCAGCCGCCGCAGATGCACCAGCGACGAGTAGCCGGTGCCGAAGTCGTCGAGGGACATCTTCACGCCGTGCCCGGTCAGCGCGTTGAGCGTGTCGGCGGCCCGCGTCGGGTCCTCCAGCAGCACGTGCTCGGTGATCTCCAGCTGGAGCGCGCCCGCGGGCACCCCGTACCGGGCCAGCCGTGCGGCGACGGAGCCGGCGAAGCCGGGGCTGTGGACGTCGCGCGGCGAGACGTTGACGGCGACCGGGACGAACAGCCCCTGGGAGCGCCACTCGGCGACCTGCCCGAGCGCGGTCTCCAGCACGTACTCGGTGAGCTGCGGCATCAGCCCGGACGACTCGGCCATCGCTATGAACTCGTCCGGGGGGACCCGGCCGCGCTCCGGGTGCACCCACCGCACCAGCGCCTCGAGGCCGGAGACCTGGCCGTCGAAGCGGACCTTCGGCTGGTAGTGCAGCTCCACCTCGTGCGCGTCGAGGGCGCGGCGCAGATCGCCCAGCAGGCCCAGCCGGTCGGGGGTGTTGGAGTCCCGCTTGGACTCGTACGCCTCGACGCCCGTGCGGTCCCGCTTGGCCTGGTACATCGCCACGTCCGCCCGCCGCAGCAGCCCCTCGGCGTCGGCCGCGTGGTCCGGGAAGACGGCGACTCCCGCGCTCGCCTCCAGGACGAGGGTGAGCCCGTCGAGGTCGAGCGGGGAGCTGAGGGCCGCGACGAGACCACGGGCGGCGCGGGTCGCGGACGTCGTGGAGTCCGCGGCGGGCAGTAACACGGCGAACTCGTCGCCGCCGAGCCGCGCGGCCTCCGCCCCGCGCGGCAGGGCCAGTCTCAGCCGGTCGGCGATCTGCAGCAGCAGCCGGTCGCCGGCGAGATGGCCGAGGGTGTCGTTGACCGACCGGAAGCGGTCGAGGTCGATGAGCATGAGCGCGGCGCGGGAGCCGGCCCGCTCCGCGTCGTCCAGCGCGGTCCAGATGCGCTCCTGCAGCCACTGCCGGTTGGGCAGCCCGGTCAGCGGGTCGCGCAGCTGCTCCTCGGCCCGCGCGCGGGCTATCCACAGGGTGGAGTCGAGGGCGATCAGCGGGATGGCGAACAGCGGCAGCAGGACGGGCTTGGCGTCGGCGACCACGCACACCAGCGGGGCGATGCCGAGCAGGGCGACCGCGACGAGGCCCTGGCGGACCAGGGCGGTGCGGGCGACGGTGGGCAGTCCCGAGCGGGGGGTGTGCAGGTACCACAACAGGGTGCGGGTGACCGAGAGATAGACGGCGGCGACGAGCACCACCCCGGGACCGGTGTACAGGGTCCAGGTGTCCGGGGTGGACGGCGACTCGACGGACGGCACGGTGCCGAAGGCGGCCAGGACGAGCGCTCCGGCGCCGATGCCGAGCAGGTCGACCGCGCCGTGCAGCACGCCCTGCCGCCACCGGCCCCGGCGGGCTATGCCGACCAGGACGACGACGGTGAGGCTGACCATGCCGGCCGGGACCCAGCCGTAGAGCAGCAGCACGGCGAGGGTGAGGGCCGCGCCGGAGCCGGTGCCGCCCCACCAGCGGGAGCGGCCCAGCATCACGAGGTGGCCGACGACGATGCCGGTGAGCACCGCCAGCGACCAGCCGACGGTGCCGGACGGGAAGAGGGCGTGCCCTCCGGTGAAGGCCCGCAGGAAGCCGGCGCCGAGGACGAAGCCGGCCGCCGCGACGACCGCGGTGGGCAACGCGGGCCAGGACGGGTGCCGTTCGGTCTCCGCGCCGGCCTCCCCGATGCCGTGCCCGCCGGCCGGGCGTGCCGCGCCGGCGCCGCGCGCGTCCGCGGCGCCCGCCCCGGCGCGCCCCCGCGCGTCCGGTCGCTGCGCGGGCCGCCCGTCCTCACGGCCGCGCCGCCGGGCGACCGCCAGGCGGCGCAGGCGCAGCCGTGAGCCCGGGGCGGCGCTCTCGGTCGGTTCCATTCCCGTCCCTCTCACAGCCGGCGGTGCCCACGCCACGCGGCCCGATGCCCGACATCCCTCAGCGGCTCCACCGTGGAAAGCCCTTCCCCGGACCCGTCACGGGTACGGGGGTTGCCCCGGCCGCAACTGGGCACGGCAGGCGCACCTCTCAACAGTAGGCCGCGGAAGGCCTGTACGGGCACCGGTCGTCGACGGTTGCCCGAATGCGCCCCAGCCACCCGTATGCATCTGGTATGCGCCGATCAGGTGGTCTTCAACCGTTACTCCTCGGCCGAAAGAGCGGCGTCGGCCGCGGCGTCGGGCCCCTGCTCCAGAAGCACCGTGAAACCGTCCTCGTTCAGAACCGGCACCTTCAACTGCATCGCTTTGTCATATTTCGACCCGGGGTTGTCGCCCACGACGACGAACGACGTCTTCTTGGACACCGATCCGGTCACCTTGGCGCCCCGGTTCTGCAGCGCCTCTTTCGCGCCATCCCGGGTGAAGTTCTCCAGCGTCCCCGTCACCACGACCGTGAGTCCTTCGAGCGGACGGGGGCCCTCGTCCTCGCCGGACCGCTCGTCCTCCATGCGGACGCCGGCCGCCTTCCACTTGCGGATGATCTCCCGGTGCCAGTCCTCGGCGAACCACTGCTTGAGCGAGGCGGCGATGATCCCGCCGACGCCCGGGGTGGCAGCCAGTTCCTCCTCCGACGCCTGCTCGATGCGGTCGACGGACCGGAACTCGCGGGCCAGCGCCTCCGCCGCCACCGGGCCGACGTGACGGATCGACAGCGCGGTGAGCATCCGGGCCAGCGGGCGGTCCTTGGCCGCCGCGATGTTCTCCAGCATCGCCAGGGCGTTCTTCTTCGGGGCGCCCTCCTGGTTGGCGAAGACCGTGACGATCTTCTCCTCGCCGGTCTTCGGGTCCCGCTTGGGCAGCCCGCTGTCCTGGTCGAGGACGTACGCCTTGATGGGCAGCAGCTGCTCGACGGTGAGGTCGAACAGGTCGCCCTCGTCCTTCAGCGGCGGCTCCTTCGGCTCCAGCGGGCTGGTGAGCGCCGTGGCGGCGACGTACCCGAAGTGCTCGATGTCCAGCGCCTTGCGGCCGGCGAGGTAGAACAGCCGCTCGCGCAACTGGGCCGGACACGTGCGGGCGTTGGGACAGCGCAGGTCGACGTCGCCCTCCTTCATCGGCCGCAGCGGCGTGCCGCACTCGGGGCACTCGGACGGCATCACGAACTCCCGCTCGCTGCCGTCCCGCAGGTCGGCCACCGGCCCGAGGATCTCGGGGATGACGTCACCGGCCTTGCGCAGCACCACCGTGTCGCCGATCAGCACGCCCTTGGCCTTCACCACGTCCTGGTTGTGCAGCGTGGCGAACTCGACCTCCGAGCCGGCCACCGTCACCGGCTCGACCTGCGCGTACGGGGTGACGCGGCCGGTGCGGCCGACGCCCACCCGGATGTTCACCAGCTTGGTGTTGACCTCCTCCGGCGCGTACTTGTACGCGATGGCCCAGCGCGGGGCGCGCGAGGTGGTGCCGAGGCGTCCCTGGAGCGGGATCTCGTCGAGCTTGACCACGACGCCGTCGATCTCGTGCGCCACCGAGTGGCGGTTCTCGCCGTAGTGCGCGATGAACTCCCGCACGCCCCCCAGGCCGTCGACCACCCTGTTGTGCGGGGACGTCGGCAGGCCCCACTCCTTCAGCAGGCCGTAGGCCTGGGAGAGCCGGGTCAGGCCCTTGTAGCCCTCGAGCACGCCGATGCCGTGCACCACCATGTGCAGCGGGCGGGTGGCGGTGACCCGCGGGTCCTTCTGGCGCAGCGAACCGGCCGCCGCGTTGCGCGGGTTGGCGAACGGCTTGTCGCCGGCCTCCACCAGGCGGGCGTTGAGGCCCTGGAACTTCTCCATCGGGAAGTAGACCTCGCCGCGGATCTCCACGACGTCGGGCACCTTGTCGCCCTTGAGGCGGTCCGGGATCTCGGCGATCGTGCGGACGTTGGGCGTGATGTCCTCGCCGGTGCGGCCGTCGCCGCGGGTCGCCGCGCGGACCAGCCGGCCGCGCTCGTAGGTGAGGTTGACCGCCAGGCCGTCGACCTTCAGCTCGCACAGGAAGTGGTAGGTCTGGTCGCCCAGCTCCCGGTGGATGCGGTCGGCCCAGGAGGCGAGGTCCTCGTCGTTGAACGTGTTGTCCAGGGAGAGCATCCGGGAGCGGTGCTCGACGGAGGTGAACTCCGTCTCGTAGGAGCCGGCGACCTTCTGGGTCGGCGACTCCGGCGTGCGCAGCTCCGGGTGGCGCTCCTCCAGCTCCTCGAGCTCGCGCAGGAGGCGGTCGAACTCCGCGTCGCTGATGACGGGCGCGTCGTTCACGTAGTACCGGAAGCGGTGCTCCTCGATCTGCTCGGCGAGCGTGGCGTGCCGCTCCCGCGCTTGTGCGGGCACGCTCGTCGTCTCCGCTTGCTTGTCGCCGGCCACCGTGTGTCCTCCCGTTACTCAGGGTTGTCCGCGAGGGATCTCGCCGCCCGGACGCAGTGGGCGTAGGCCGAGCGCGCGTACCCCGGGGACGCCCCCGCGAGTCCGCACGCCGGGGTGACCGTGACCGCCTCCGGAAGAAGTCCCGGCCGCAGCCCCAGCCTGCGCCAGAGCGTCCTGACCCCCATGACGCTACCGGCAGGGTCCGACAACGGGCCGTCCGTGCCCGGCACGACGCCGGCGAACAGCCGGGTCCCGGCCTCCACGGCCTCCCCGATCGCCTCGTCGTCACGCTCGGTGAGAAGGGAGAGGTCGAACGAGACCGCCGCCGCTCCGGCGCGGCGCAGCAGGGCGAACGGGACGTCCGGGGCGCACGAGTGGACCACGACCGGCCCGCCGTCGTGCACGCCGACGACGTCGCGCAGGGCGGCCTCGACGATCTGCCGGTCGACGGCGCGGTGGGTGCGGTAGCCGCTGGCGGTCCTGATCCGTCCGCGCAGGACCGCGGTGAGGGACGGTTCGTCGAGCTGGAGGACGAGCCGCGCGCCGGGGACGCGGCGGCGCACCTCGTCGAGGTGCAGCCGCAGGCCCTCGGCGAGGGAGGCGGCGAGGTCGCGGCAGGCGCCGGGGTCGGAGAGGACGGCCTCGCCGTTCCTCAGCTCCAGGGACGCGGCGAGGGTCCAGGGGCCGACCGCCTGGACCTTCAGCAGTCCTTCGTAGCCCTGCGTGAACTCCTCCAGCGCGTCGAGGTCCTCACCGAGCCAGGAGCGGGCGCGGCGGGTGTCCCGGCCCGGACGGTCGCCGATCCGCCAGCCGCTGGGCTCCACGCGCGCGTAGAGCTCGACGAGCAGGCCGGCGGTGCGGCCGATCATGTCGGCGCCGGGGCCGCGGGCGGGGAGTTCGGGGAGGTGGGGGAAGTCCTCGAAGCTGCCGGTGGCCGCCTTGGCGGCCTCTCTGGCGTCGGTGCCGGGGAGGGAGCCGACGCCGGTGGCGGAGGCGGGTGGGAGGTGAAGGGTGTCGTTCACACGGGAAGCGTACGCAGAGGGCGGCGGGGGGTTTCGCCCCCGCCGCCCCTTCCCTTCCCGTCCCTGGGGCCGCGCCCCAGACCCCCTTCGGCCCTTCGGGCCTCGTCCTCAAGCCCCGGACGGGCTGGAGTCACCGGACCGGCTCACAGGAGTTCAGCGTCCTGGCCGGACCGTCAGGTCGTTGACCTCCGCGTCCCTCGGGAGGTCCAGAGCCATGACGATCGTCGTGGCGACCGACTCGGGGTCGATCCACTTCGCCGGGTCGTACTCCTTGCCCTCCTGCTGGTGGACCTTGGCCTGCATGGGGCTGGCGGTGCGGCCGGGGTAGACCGAGGTGACGCGGACGCCGCCCGCGTGCTCCTCCGCCCGGAGGGAGTCGGCGAGGGCCTTCAGGCCGTGCTTGGACGCCGCGTAGGCGGACCAGTCGGCGTGGGCGTTCAGGCCGGCGCCGGAGTTGACGAAGACCACGTGGCCGCGGCTCGCGCGGAGCTGGGGCAGGAAGTGGCGGGTCAGTTCGGCGGGGGCGACGAGGTTGACGTTGAGCTGGTGGCGCCAGCTCTTCGGAGTGAGGTCGCCGACCGGGCCGAGGTCGACGACGCCCGCGACGTGCAGCAGCGAGTCCACCCGGTCGGGCAGCGACTGGTGGGAGAACGCCCAGCTCAGCCGGTCGGGGTCGGCCAGGTCGCCGACCAGGGTGCGGGCACCGGGGAACTCGGCGGCCAGCTCCTTCGCACGGCCGGCGTCGCGCGCGTGGAGCACGAGGTCGTCCCCGCGCGCGTGCAGGCGGCGCGCGACGGCCGCGCCGATGCCGGAGCCGGCTCCGGTGATCACATGTGTAGCCATGACCGCCATGCTCGCATCACCGCGGGGTCAGGCGACGCCCAGGCTCTCCTCCAGGTGGGCCAGCGCGCCGACCGGCTCCTCGGCGAAGAAGACCAGTTCGCCGAGCGGGCGGGGCAGGAAGCCCTCGTCCTCCATGCGGCGGAACTGCTCCTTGAGCCCGTCGTAGAAGCCCGCGGTGTTGAGCAGCACCACCGGCTTGTCGGTGTGGCCGTGCTTCTTCAGCTCCAGGATCTCGGTCGCCTCGTCGAGGGTGCCGGTGCCGCCCACCATGATGACGACGGCGTCGGCCTTCTCCAGCAGCAGCCTCTTGCGCTCGGCGAGGTCCTTGGCGACCACCATCTCGTCGACGCCGGCGCGGGCCTTCGCCGCGAGGAACTCCACCGAGACGCCGAGGAGCCGGCCGCCGGCCTCCTCCACCCCGTCGGCGACGACCTTCATCAGGCCGACGTCCGAGCCGCCCCAGACCAGGGTGTGGCCGCCCTTGCCGAGCAGGCGCGCGAACTCCCGCGCGGGGCGTGTGTAGCGGTCGGCGAGGTCGGCGGCGGAGAGGAAGACGCAGATGTTCACGGGCGTCAGCCTACGCTCGGGAAGAAGGCCGCCTCGAGGGGCGCTGCAGGGGGAGGGACGACTGTCGAAGGAGGACGCCGTGACCACAGGCCATCGCATCACCGTGGAGCCCGGGGACCGGCACGTGCGCGTGGTGCGCGACGGGCGGGTGCTGGCGGAGAGCGACCGGGCGCTGGTGCTGCACGAGACGGGCTGTCCCGTGCGCTACTACATCCCGCCCGAGGACGTGCGGCTCGACCTGCTGACGCCGTCCGCGACGCACACGTACTGCCCGTTCAAGGGGACCGCGTCGTACTGGTCGCTGCCGGACGCCCCCGACCTGGTGTGGGCGTACCCGGAGCCGAAGCCGGCGGTGGCCCCGATCAAGGACCACCTGTGCTTCTACGACGTGGAAGCGGACTGACCGCTCCCGTCGGGTGCGATCGGCGGACGCGCCGCCCGCCTCACCGACGATTCCCGCGCCGTGCGGCAGTCTGGTGAGACATGGACCAGAACATCTCCTCGCGCGACGGCACCTCCCTCGCCTACGAGAGCGCCGGGCGCGGCGCCACGATCGTCCTCGTCAGCGGCGCGATGTCCACGGGCGCCACGGTGGCGCCGCTGGCCGCCCCGCTCTCCGAGCGGTTCCGGGTGGTGGTCTACGACCGCCGCGGCCGGGGCGCGAGCGGTGACACGCCGCCGTACGCGGTGGAGCGCGAGGTGGAGGACCTGGCGGCGCTGATCGAGGCGACGGGCGGCGAGGCGGCGCTGTACGGCGTCTCCTCGGGCGGCGCGCTGGCGCTGCGGGCGGCGGCGAGCGGGCTGCCCGTGCGTCAGGTCGCGGTGTACGAGACGCCGTACGCCCTGTCGGAGGAGCACCTCGCGGAGCGCGCCCGGTACACCGAGCGGCTGACGGCGGCCCTGGAGGAAGGGCGGCGGGGCGACGCGGTGGAGCTCTTCCTCCGGCTCACCGGACTGGGCGACGGGGTGATCCGGAGCGCGCGGCAGTCGCCGATGTGGGCCGGCATGGAGCCACTGGCGCCGAGCCTGGCGTACGACGACGCGGTGATGGGCGACGGGGGCGTGCCGCGGGAGATGCTGGCGTCGGTCGAGGTGCCGGTGCTGTCGATCGCGGGCGACGCGAGTCCCGCGTGGATGCGTCAGGCGGCGCGGGCGATCGCGGAGTCGGTCCCCCGGGGCGCGTACCGCACCCTGGGGGGCCAGACCCACATGGCCGAACCGGATGTCCTGGCGCCGGTGCTGGCGGAGTTCTTCTCGCGGTGATCCGGTCCGCGGTGGCCTTCGGGCCCGTGTCCAGCGGGCGCCGGCGGTCGGCGCCGGTCCGGGCGCTCCGGCAGGCGGCGGCCGGGCGGGACCGGCGGCGTCCGGGCCGGCGTGGGCGGCGGGCACGGGCGGGCGCGGACGCCGTGGTCCTGTCCGTGGCGCGACGCGTCGGGGGCTCGGTCCGTCGGAAGTGGACGGCACGGCGGTGCCGTACGGCGCCGCCCGCATCCGCGGCGCACAGACCGTGCGCCTGCCCCGGCCTGCTCCGGACCGCCCGTGCGTCAGACCGTCGTGGCCCGCTCCGTCGCCCGCTCCGTGGAGGCGATGGTCGCCGAGCCCACCACGCGCGTGCCGTCGTACAGGACGACCGCCTGGCCGGGGGCGACGCCGCGGACCGGCTCGGTGAAGCGCACGCGCAGCTCCTCGCCGACGAGTTCCGCCGTCACCTCGGTCTCGTCGCCGTGGGCGCGCAGCTGGGCGGTGTAGGTGCCGGGGCCGGTGGGGGCGGCGCCGCACCAGCGGGGGCGGACGGCGGTGAGGGCGCCGACGTCCAGGGCGGCCGCGGGGCCGACGGTGACGGTGTTGGTCACCGGGGAGATGTCGAGGACGTAGCGCGGCTTGCCGTCCGGGGCGGGGGTGCCGATCCTGAGGCCCTTGCGCTGGCCGATGGTGAAGCCGTAGGCGCCCTCGTGGGTGCCGATCCTGGCGCCGGACTCGTCGACGATGTCGCCCTCCGCCTTGCCGAGACGCCTGGCGAGGAAGCCCTGGGTGTCGCCGTCGGCGATGAAGCAGATGTCGTGCGAGTCGGGCTTCTTGGCGACGGAGAGTCCGCGGCGCTCGGCCTCCGCGCGGATCTCCTCCTTCGTGGTGACCGTGTCGCCGAGCGGGAACATGGCGTGGGCGAGCTGGCGGTCGTCGAGCACGCCGAGGACGTAGCTCTGGTCCTTGGCCAGGTCGGAGGCGCGGTGCAGCTCGCGGGTGCCGTCCTCGCGGAGGATCACCTTGGCGTAGTGGCCGGTGCAGACGGCGTCGAAGCCGAGCGCGAGCGCCTTGTCGAGCAGCGCGGCGAACTTGATCTTCTCGTTGCAGCGCAGGCACGGGTTGGGGGTGCGGCCGGCCTCGTACTCGGCGACGAAGTCCTCGACGACGTCCTCGCGGAAGCGGTCGGCGAGGTCCCACACGTAGAAGGGGATGCCGATGACGTCGGCGGCCCGGCGGGCGTCGCGGGAGTCCTCGATGGTGCAGCAGCCCCGCGCGCCGGTGCGGAACGACTGGGGGTTCACGGAGAGCGCGAGGTGGACGCCGGTCACGTCGTGGCCCGCTTCGGCCGCGCGGGCGGCGGCGACGGCGGAGTCGACGCCTCCGGACATGGCGGCCAGGACGCGGAGGGGGCGGGTGGGCTGCGGGGTGTCAGTCATAGCCCCTCCAGGGTACGGGGGCGCGGGAACCACGGCCGCCGCATATGCGTTCACGATCACATGGGGGTCAGAGGAGCATCCGAGGACGGCGACCGGCGCATCGGGCGGCGCGCCCTGATCGTGGGCGGGCTGGCGGCAGCGGCGGGGACGGCGGCGCTGGCGCGCGACGAGCTGGCGCGGCTGTGGTGGCGGCTGCCCGGGGTCGACAAGCCGCGCACCCCGGGCGCGGTCGACTTCGCGGGCGCCCGCTGGGTGGCGGCCTCGGACGCCAACTGGCGCGGCGCGGACCGGCCCGACGACTACGGCATCGACATGGTGATCGTGCACGTCACGCAGGGCAGCCTGGACAGCGCGGTGAGGGCGTTCCAGAACCCGGGCCACCAGGCGGCGGCGCACTACATCGTCGGCAAGGACGGCAGGGTCACGCAGATGATCCGCGAGCTGGACGTGGCGTACCACGCGGGCAACCGCGACTACAACGAGCGCAGCGTCGGCATCGAGCACGAGGGCTTCGTGGACCGCCCGGAGGACTTCACCGACGAGATGTACGCGGCCTCGGCCCGCCTCACGGCCGGGATATGCGCCCGGTACGGCATACCGGTGGACCGCGAGCACATCCTCGGTCACGTCGAGGTCCCGGGCACCGACCACACGGACCCCGGTCCCCACTGGGACTGGGACCGCTACCTCGGCCTCGTCCGCCGCGCCGGGACGGCGCGGACGGAGGAGAAGCGCTCGGCCGCCCCGGCAGGAGGCCCGGGGAGCCCCGTACCGGGTTCGTAGTCACCCGGAGGGCGCCGGAAGCCGCTCCAGCTCGGCCCCGCCGCTTCAGCTCAGACCCGCCGCCCGCGCGCGTTCCACCGCCGGGCCGATGGCCTTGGCGAGGGCGTCGACGTCGGCGTCGGTCGAGGTGTGGCCGAGGGAGAAGCGGAGGGTGCCGCGGGCGAGGTCGGGGGCGGTGCCGGTGGCGAGGAGGACGTGGCTGGGCTGGGCGACGCCGGCGGTGCAGGCGGAGCCGGTGGAGCACTCGATGCCCTGGGCGTCCAGGAGGAGCAGCAGGGAGTCGCCCTCGCAGCCGGGGAACGTGAAGTGGGCGTTGGCGGGGAGCCGGCCGCCGGGGTCGGGGTCGCCGGCGAGGACGGCGTCGGGGACGGCCTCCAGCACCGCGGCGACCAGGTCGTCGCGGAGCCGTCCGACCTCCAGGGCGAACCGCTCCCGCTGCTCGGCGGCGATCCGCCCGGCGACCGCGAACGAGGCGATCGCCGGCACGTCGAGGGTGCCGGAGCGGACGTGGCGTTCCTGGCCGCCGCCGTGCAGCACGGGCACGGGGGTGTGCTCGCGGCCCAGGACCAGGGCGCCGATGCCGTACGGGCCGCCGATCTTGTGGCCGGAGACGGTCATGGCGGCGAGCCCGGACGCGGCGAAGTCCACCGGGACCTGACCGAAGGCCTGGACCGCGTCGGAGTGCAGGGGGACGCCGAACTCGGCGGCGACGGCGGCGAGTTCGGCGACCGGCAGGATCGTCCCGATCTCGTTGTTGGCCCACATGACGGTGGCGAGGGCGACGTCGTCGGGGTTGCGGGCGATGGCCTCGCGCAGCGCCTCGGGGTGGACCCGGCCGTGTGCGTCGACGGGGAGGTACTCGACGGCGGCGCCCTCGTGCGCGCCGAGCCAGTCGACGGCGTCGAGGACGGCGTGGTGCTCGACGGGGCTGGCGAGGACCCGGGTGCGGGCCGGGTCGGCGTCGCGGCGCGCCCAGTACAGGCCCTTCACGGCGAGGTTGTCGGCCTCCGTGCCGCCGGAGGTGAAGACGATCTCGCTGGGGCGGGCGCCGAGGGCTTCGGCGAGGGTCTCGCGGGCCTCCTCGACGGTGCGCCGGGCGCGGCGGCCGGCCGCGTGCAGGGAGGAGGCGTTGCCGGTGACGCCCAGGTGCGCGGTGAGCGCCTCGACCGCCTCGGGCAGCATCGGGGTGGTCGCGGCGTGGTCGAGGTAAGCCATGGTGGGGCCGATTCTACGGGCCCGGTGCACGACACACGGATCGCGGTGGCCGGGACGCGGCACCTCTGCGGGGGCCTCGCCGGGGCGTCCGGTCAGAAGCTCCAGGAGAGCGTGCCGTCCGCCTGCATGAACGCGGCGAGGACGACGAGGTCGGCGATGCCGAGGCCGAGGCCGAGCAGGGCGCGGCCGCGGCGGGCGGTGCCCCGCCGCAGGGCGACGGACGCCAGCACGATGGCGGCCGGGCCGAGGAAGACGTTGAGGACGAGCAGGCCGAGCAGGCCCAGGACGAAGGACGCGACGGCCATGCCGTCGGTGTCGCGGATGCCGGTGCGGCGGCCGGCCGGTGCGGTGAGCTGCATGGTGATCGGCTCCTGCGGTCGGTCGGAGGGGGAGCGGAGGGGCGGCGTGCGTCCCCGCGACGCGCGGTACGCGGGACGCGACGCGCGCGGGTCACTGCGCCGAGCTGCGGCGGTCGCGGCCCTGGCGCTCGCGCAGGGCGAAGACGCCGAGCCAGACGGCGATGACGGCGCCGGCGGTGACGGAGAAGGTGAGCGGCGCGTGCGCGACGGTGCCGAGGACGACGCCCAGCAGCAGGAGCGCGGCGACGAGGAACAGCATGGGTCGGACCCCCTGTTCGAGTGAACGACTGCAGTGACATCTGTTCACTGACTACCCAGTACAACACCGTCCTCACTTCTCGGCGCCGCCCTCACTTCTCAACGGGGGAGAACAGTTGTTGACTGCGGGGCATGAGTCCCACGACCGGCATCCGGCAGGCCCAGAAGCGGAAGACCCGGCAGGCACTCCTCGACGCGGCGCTCGGGCTGCTGGAGGGGCAGAGCCTGAGCAGCCTGGGCCTGCGTGAGGTCACCCGTGCCGTGGGCATCGCGCCGACCGCCTTCTACCGGCACTTCCGGTCGGTCGAGGACCTGGGCGTGGCACTGGTCGAGGAGGCCCTGGGCAGCCTGCACCCGGTGATCCGGACGACGGTGTCCTCCTCCGGCGACGGGGAGGAACGCATCGCGCGCGCCATCGGGCTGATCGCCGGCCATGTGGACGCGTACCCCGCACACGTACGGTTCATCGCCCGGGAACGGCACGGCGGGGTGCGTCCGGTCCGCGAGGCGATACGGGAGCGGCTGGCGCGGTTCACGGCGGAGGTCGCTCAGGCGCTGGCCGGGGACGCGGAGTCGGCGGGCTGGAGCGCCGAGGACCTGCTGATGCTCGCGCAGCTCCACGTGGACCAGATGCTGATCACGGCCTCGCTCCTCCTGGAGGCGTCGGCGGGTTCGCCCGAGGCCCGGGAGCGGGCGTCGGAGGTGGCGGCGCGTCAGCTGCGGCTGATCCAGGTGGGGCGGCGGCACTGGCTCGACGGGACGGCCGCGGCCGGGGGGGCGGTGACCCGGCGAAGGGGCGGCGGGGGTCGTCCATGACCTCCGCCACCCCTTGTCGTCGGCTCAGCCCAGACGTACCCGGGCCAGCTGGCGGGACTGGGCGACGAGGCGGTCGGCGCTGTCCCAGACCTCGGCGTCCTCCTCCAGGAAGCCGCCCGCCAGGTTGCGGGTGGTGACGGACACGCGCAGGGGGCCGGGGGCCGGGCGGCAGCGCACATGGACGGTCAGCTCGACCGTGGGCACCCAGCCGGTCAGGCCCATCTCGAAGGCGGTCGGCGGCAGCGCGTCCACCGCGAGCAGCAGCGCCAGCGGGTCGGGGTCCCGGCCGTCGGCGAGACCGAACCAGGCCCGCATCTCGCCCTTGCCGGACGGCTGTCCGAGGGCCCAGCCGAGCGTCGACGGGTCGAGCTTCAGCATCAGCCGGCCGGTGATCTCGGAGCTGCCGTCGACCGGGGCGGGGCCGTCCTCGGGACCGAAGCACCGGTCCATCGGCGGCAGCGCGGGCGGTACGGCCGTCGTCCGGACGTCGTCGGGGAGGGAGTCCAGGTCGCCGTAGGAGGCGAGGACCCGGATGCGCTCCACCTCGTCGCCCCGCTCGTCGAGCTGGAAGAGGGACGCCTGCCCGGTGGACAGCGTGCGCCCGGTGCGGACGGTCTCGGTGCGGACGACCGCCGGGCCCGGCTGGGAGGCCGTCAGGTAGTGCGCGGAGACGGTGAACGGGTCGGAGTGCGGCAGCGTGTCCGCGAGCGCGCGGCCCAGGACGGCCAGCAGGTAACCGCCGTTGACGGCGTTGATGATCGTCCATCCGGCGGAGAGGTCGATGTCGTAGACGCCGGGTTCCCGCGCGGTGAGCGCGGTGTCGCGGTCGAACTCACTGTCACCGATGACGGCCCGGGTGGCCTGGGCGGAGGCTGCTTCTGGCATGGGTGAACAGTACAAGAAGATGATACTAAGCGGTAGCTTTGCGTCGCCCGGTGGACGTGACGCCCCTGCGGTCAGGCGGGCGGCTGCTCCTCGGTGACCGTCGAACGCCGGTGCCAGGCGCGGGGCGCCCGCCAGTGGTAGCGCATCGCGAGCAGTCGCAGCACGAAGGCGGTGACGGCGGCGGCGGTGCTGGTCACCGGGTTGAGCACGTCGAAGCGCAGGCACAGGGCGACCATGGTCGCGCCGACGATGGCGGGCACCGCGTACAGGTCGCGGTCCCAGCGCAGCAGCGAGGGCACCTCGTTGGCGAGCACGTCGCGCAGCACACCGCCGCCCACCGCGGTGGCCAGGCCCAGACAGGCGGAGGCGGTGAGGCCGAGCCCGTAGTCGTACGCCTTGGTGGTGCCGACGACGCAGAAGAGGCCGAGGCCGGCCGCGTCGAAGACGTTCACGGCGGTCTGGATGCGTTCGACGTGCGGGTGCAGGAAGAACACGAGGACGGTGGCCAGCAGCGGGGTGACGAAGTACCCGAGATCCGTGAAGGCGGCGGGCGGCACCGCGCCGATGATCAGGTCGCGGAAGAGACCGCCGCCCAGGGCGGTGATCTCGGCCAGCACGGCGATCCCGAACACGTCGAAGTTCTTCCGGACGGCCAGCAGGGCGCCGGAGATGGCGAAGACGAAGATGCCGATCAGGTCGAGCGTGTGCAGGACGGACGGGCTGAACAGTTGCTGAAGCACTTACATAGTGTGGCGCAGAAAGGACCCCTCACCTTGCAAAGCAAGGTGAGGGGTCCTTTCCGGTGCCGATCAGACAGCCTTCTCGGGCTCCTCCTCGGACACCTCAGGCTTGGCGGGCTCCCCCGCCTTGGCCGGCTCCTCCGCCTTGGCCGGCTTCTCCGCCTTCGCGGGCTCCTCCGCCTTCGCGGGCTCCTCCGCCTGCACCGGGATCTTGGCCGGACTGTCCTTGACCGCTGTGTCCTCGGCCGCGGTGCCCTTGGCCACGACGTCCGTCTCCGGGTTGTCGTCGACGCCCTCGCGGGTGGCCGAGACGACCTCGCCCTGGGTCAGCCGCAGCTTGCCGGACGCGATGTCCTCCGCGTAGTGGCACGCCACCCGGTGGCCGCCGCCGATGTCCCGCAGCTGGGGGCGCTCGGTCGAGCAGCGCTCGGCCTGGGCCCACGGACAGCGGGTGTGGAACCGGCAGCCGCTGGGCGGGTTCGCCGGGGAGGGCAGGTCGCCGGTGAGCAGGATGCGCTCGCGCTTGTCCTCCACCTCCGGGTCGGGCACCGGCACGGCCGACATCAGGGCCTTGGTGTACGGGTGCTTCGGCTCGGCGTAGAGCGCGTCGCTCGGCGCCTCCTCGACCAGCGCGCCCAGGTACATCACGCCGATCACGTCGGAGATGTGGCGGACCACCGCGAGGTCGTGGGCGATCACCACGTAGGTCAGGCCGAGTTCCTCCTGGAGCTCCTCCAGCAGGTTGATGACCTGGGCCTGGACCGACACGTCGAGCGCGGAGACCGGCTCGTCGCAGATGATCACGTCCGGTTCGAGGACGAGGGCGCGGGCGATGCCGATGCGCTGCCGCTGGCCGCCGGAGAACTCGTGCGGGTAGCGGGCGAGCGCGTTGGAGGGCAGGCCGACCTTGTCCAGGATGGCCTTGATCTTCTCGCGGCGCTCTTCCTGGTCCTTGCCGATGCCGTGGGCGATCATGCCCTCGGACAGGATCGACTCGATGTTCTGCCGCGGGTTGAGCGAGCCCAGCGGGTCCTGGAAGACCATCTGGAGCCGGCGCCGGAAGCGGCGCATCTCCTCGCCGGGCAGCTTCGCCAGGTCGGTGCCGTCCAGGACGACCGAGCCCTCGGTGATGTCCACCAGCCGCAGCACCGACCGCCCGAGGGTGGTCTTGCCGCAGCCGGACTCGCCGACCAGGCCGTAGGTCTGGCCGGCCTCGACCTTCAGGGACACCCCGTCCACGGCGTACACGTGGCCGACCGTGCGGTCGAACAGGACGCCCTTCTTGATGGGGAAGTGGACCTTGACGCCGTCCAGTTCGAGCAGGCTCATGCGGGGACCTCCTCGGCCTTCGCGTCGTCGAGTACGGGGTTGACGCACCGCACCTGGTGACCGGCGGCGCGCGGCTCGGTGAGCTGCGGGGTGCCGGTCAGGCAGCCCATCTCGTACCGGTCGCAGCGGGGCGCGAAGGCGCAGCCGTCGGCCCAGGCGATGCGGTCGTTGATCGAGCCGCGGATGGGGTTGAGCGGCTCGCCCCGGGGCGCGTCGAGCCGCGGGATGGAGCCCAGCAGTCCGTGCGCGTAGGGGTGGGTGGGGTGGGCGAACAGCTCGCGGCGCCCGGCGGACTCCACGACCTTGCCCGCGTAGAGCACGTTGACCTGGTCGCAGAGGCCCGCGACCACGCCGAGGTCGTGGGTGATCATCAGCAGGGCGGTGCCCTCCTGGTCCACGAGCTCCTTCAGCAGCTCCAGGATCTGCGCCTGGATCGTCACGTCGAGGGCCGTGGTGGGCTCGTCCGCGATGAGCAGGCGCGGGGCGCAGGCCACCGCCATGGCGATCAGCGCGCGCTGGCGCATACCGCCGGAGAGCTGGTGCGGGTACTCCTTGAGCCGCCGGGTCGGGTCGGGGATGCCGACCCGGTCCAGCAGGTGGGCGGCCTCCTTGCGGGCGGCCTCCCCCTTCATCCCGCGGTGGCGCTCCAGGATCTCGGTGACCTGCACGCCGATCGGGACGACCGGGTTCAGCGAGGACAGCGGGTCCTGGAAGATCATCGCCATTTCGCTGCCGCGCAGGTCACGGCGGGCGGACGGGCTCATCGTGAACAGGTCCGTGCCGTTGAACTCGGCACGGCCGCCGAGGGTGAGGCCCTTGGCGGGCAGCAGGCCCATCAGGGCGAGCGAGGTGACGGACTTTCCGCAGCCGGACTCGCCGACCAGGCCCACGACCTGGCCCTGGTCGACCTCGAAGGAGACGCCGTCGACCGCCCGGGACTCCTTGCGGCCCTGGCCGCCGAAGGTGACGGTCAGTTCGTCGACAGTGAGCAGAGACATGGTGGTTCAGCCCCTCAGCTTCGGGTCGAGGGCTTCCCGCATGGCCTCGCCGAGGAGGGTGAAGCCGAGGGCGGTGATGATGATGCCGACGGCGGGGTAGACCGCCATCATCGGCGCGTTGTCGAAGAAACGCTGCGCCTGGGTGAGCATGACGCCCCACTCGGGGATGGCCGGGTCGGGGTTGCCGAGGCCCAGGTAGGACAGGGCGGCCGCCTCGATGATCGCGGTGGCCAGGGAGAGCGTGGCCTGCACGATCACCGGGCTGAGCGAGTTGGGGATGATCTGCGAGAGCACGATGCGCCGCTTGCGCACGCCGAGGGACCTGGCCGCGAGCACGTACTCCGAACCGCCCTGGGCCAGCATGGAGCCGCGCAGCAGCCGGGCGAAGACCGGGATCTGGACCACACCGACGGCGATCATCACGGTGGTCAGCGACTGTCCCATGACGGCCGCGATGGACACGGCCAGCAGCAGCGAGGGCATCGCCAGCATGATGTCGATGAACCGCATGATGACGGAGTCGATGCGCCTGCCCCTGTCACCGCCGAGGGTGGCGAAGGCTCCGGCGAGGCCGCCGATCAGGAAGCCGATGATCAGACCGATCGTCGTGGCGACGACGCCGACGAGCAGGGTCTGACGGGCGCCCACCAGCATGCGGGAGAACATGTCCCGGCCGAGGTGGTCGAGTCCGAACCAGTTCTCGCCGCGCATGCCGACGAACTCGCCCCGGTTGGCGAAGACCTCGTTGCGCCAGGTCTGGGCGGTCGGTGAGTACGGGGCGATGTACGGCCCGATGACCGCGAGGACGATGAACACGGCGATGACGATCGCGCCGACGATCGCCATCTTGCTGCGCTTGAGACGTCGGAACGCCTCCCGCCACAGACTGGCTCCGGTAGTGGTGTCCTTGGTCGCGGCCAGTTCGGCGAGACGCTGGATCTTGTCGGTTTTGGTGGCGACGCTCATTAGTGCACCCGCACTCTCGGGTCGATCAGGCTGTACGCCAGGTCCACCAGCAAGTTGATCAAGACGTAAACCAGCGCGATGAACATGATGAATCCGACGAGCACGGGGTAGTCACGGCCGTCGATCGCGGTCCGGATGAAGGAGCCGATGCCACCGAAGGAGAACACGGACTCGGTCAGGACCGCGCCGGACAGCAGGGAGCCGGTGAGCAGGCCGACCGCCGTCACCACGGGGAGCAGCGCGTTGCGCATCACGTGCCGGCTGCGGACGACACTGCGCTTGAGGCCCTTGGCCTCGGCGGTGCGGACGTAGTCCTCGTCCTGCACCTCGAGCACGCTGGCGCGGGTCATGCGCACGATGACGGCGAGCGGGATGGATGCCAGGGCGACGGCCGGCAGGACCAGGTGGTGGAGGGCGCTCAACGAGGCGTCGAACTCCCCGGTGAGGATGCCGTCCAGGACGGCGAAGCCGGTCACGTCGGTGGCGTTGATACCGGTTTCCTGGCGTCCGTAGCTGGGGAAGATGCCGAGCTGGACGGCGAAGATCTGCTTGAGGATCAGGGCCAGGAAGAAGACCGGGACGCAGATGCCGACGAGGGAGCCGGAAACCGCGCTGACGTCGAGCCACCCGCCGCGGTTGCGGGCCGCGAAGTAGCCGAGGGGCACGCCGACGGCGACCGCGATGAGGATCGCGAGGAGGGACAGCTCCACCGTCGCGGGGAAGCGCAGGACGAACTCGTCCCACACCGGCTGTCCGGTCTGGGTGGAGGTGCCCAGATCGAGCTCGAAGATGCGCTTGAGGAAGCGCCAGTACTGAACGTAGACGGGCTGGTCGAGCCCGAGCGCACGGTTGATGCGCGCCACTTCGGCTTCGGTGGCCTTTTCCCCCAGGATCGCTGAGGCGGGTCCACCGGGCAACCGGTCGAGCCACAGGAAGAGCAGAACCGACAGGCCGAGCAGCGTGGGTATGAGCTGGAGCAGTCTTCGTACGACGAGACGCAGCACCCCGCATGCCCCTTTCTTGCGTGAGGTCTTACATGAATGAACCCGCCCGGCCGCCGAGTTGCGGTGGCCGGGCGGACCCCCCCGTTATTGGTTTCCTGCCGTTTCCGCCTACTTGAAGGAGGCCTCGGCGAAGATCTCCTGCGTCAGCGGCGACACGTTCGGCGGGTTGACGTTCTTGCCGAAGGCGATGGCCGGCGGGGAGGACGAGACCGGGACACCCGGCAGGTAGTCCATGATGACCTCGTTGGCCTTCTGGTACGCGGCGGTGCGCTCCTCGGCCTTGCCCATCTTCGAGCCGGCGTTCACCGCGTCGAAGACCTTCTTGTCCTTGAAGCCCCACTGCTTGTCGAACCCGGCGAACCAGGTGCCGATGAAGTTGTAGCCGTCGTTGAAGTCACCGGTCCAGCCGAGCATGTGCAGGGCGCAGGAGCCCGACTCGGTGGCGTCCAGGTAGTCCGGGGCCCACTTCATGGCCCGCGGCTTGACCGTGATGCCGGACTTCTCCAGGTCGGCCTTCATCAGCTCGAACAGGTCCTGCGGGGCAGGCATGTACGGGCGGGTGACCTCGGTCGGGTAGCAGAACTCGATCTGCAGCTTCTCCGCGCCGGCCTTCTTCAGCAGCTGCTTGGCCTTGGCGGGGTCGAAGGGGTACTGCGTGACGTTCTTGGAGTAGCCCTCGATCGTGTCCGGCATGAACTGGTCGGCCACCTTGCCGCCCTCGGGCAGCTGGGTCTTGACCAGGTTCTCCTTGTCGATCGACTGCGCGATCGCCTGGCGGACTTCCTTCTTCTTCAGGGCCGGGTTCGCCGACTGGCTCATGCCCACGTAGAAGAGGTTGAAGACGCCACGGGTCGGGACGACGTAGCCCTGCTCCTCGAGGGTCTTGACGTCGGCCGGGGCGACGAGGTCGTAGCCGTCGATGTCACCGGCCTGGAGCGCCTGGCGGCGGCCCTCCTCGGTGTCGATGGTGCGGAAGACCAGGTTCTTGATCTTCGCCTTCTCGCCCCAGTAGTCGTCGAAGCGCTCGAGGGTGACTTCCTTGTTGCCCTTGTTCCACTTGACGATCTTGTACGGGCCGGTGCCGGCGACCGTGCCGGCCTCCTGGCTGTACTTGGGGTACGTGATGGCGTCACCCTTGGCCGTGGCGTCCTGCTTCTTGTACGCCTCGATGGCCTTCGGCGAGTGGATCGCGAGGGCGTTCAGGGAGAAGCCGCCGGGGAGGTTGGCGGAGGGCTTCTTGACCTCGATGACGGCGGTGTTCTCGTCCTTCGCGGTGCAGGACTTGTAGTTCGCCTCGGGCGTCTCCGGGTCCTCGTTCTTCGCGAACCCGCCCATGATGGTCTGCCAGTAGTAGGAGACCGCGCTCGACTGGTAGGTGCCCTTCCAGTTGAACCAGTGGTCGTAGTTCGCGCAGACCGCCGCGGCGTTGAACTCCTCGCCGTCGTGGAACTTCACGTTCTTGCGGAGGTTGAAGGTCCAGACGGTGCCCGCGTCGTTGCTCGACCAGGTCTCGGCCAGGCCGCCGACCAGCTCGGTGCCGCCCGACTCGTGCTCGAGGAGGGCCTCGAACGCCTGGCGGGTCACGCGGAAGGTTTCACCGTCACTCGCGAGGGCAGGGTCCAGGGAGCCCGGGTCACCTGCACCGGCGAACACGAAGGTGTCCTTCTTGCCGCCGCTCTCGTTGTCACTGTCCCGCTCGCTGGCGCAGCCCGTGGCGATCAGACCGACCGCGACCGCGGCCGTGATCGCCCGAGCGGCTCGGGACTTGAATATGCGCATACTGGGGCCACTCCGGGTCCGCTATGTGGATGCATCTTGACCGGCCGAACACTACAGACGTTCGCAGTGAGTCAGGAACAGTCCGGATAGCGGTGATACCTACCTGAGATCTGAACAGTTGACATAAGGGACTCTTCCGGCATCTTCGCGCGGTGATGTAACGCGCCGGACACATGTGACACCCCGGCAAGTGCCGTTCCACAGGCCGCGGATGATTTGAAGACACAGTGAAACCGCAGGTGACAGGCGGTCAGCGGCAGGTAGCTGAGCGCATTCGACGGAATCTGACGCGAATTCAGCGGCCGAGGGGTCCGGACGGGAGCCGGACCGGCTCCCACTGTCCACATGCTGGACACGGTGACGCTGCGTCACCGTGCGCGAGAGCCCCCGGCGGCGGGTCGGCCGCGCCGGGGGCCCGGGAAGGACGTACCGGTCAGAGGCGGTGTGCGGGCGGGTAGCCGTAGCCCGCGGCGGGCGCCGGGGCGTGCGCCTCGCGGTCGTAGAAGGGGCGCGCGTTGACGCGCAGCCACATCGCCACCGGGTCGTGCTCGTCGGCCAGGGCGACGGTGGAGACGGGCAGCCCGTCGGGCACGGCGGGCAGGGACTGCCGCATCATCGCCCGCACCGACTCCACGGCGGGCGGCGAGGTGTCGTACACGTCCAGGCCGATGGCGAGGTACGGGGCGCCCAGCGCGGGCTGCACCCAGGCCCGGCGCAGCGCGCGCACGGCCGGGGTGCGGTGGGCGTTCTGCGCGAGGAGGGCGTAGAACTGCGGGATCTCGATGGCCGGCTCGGACAGCCGCAGCGGCCCGGCGGGCTGCTGGTCGAGGCCGCCGGCGATACGGCGCAGATCCAGCCAGGGGATACCGACGCCCCCGCCGGGCGCGTGCGGGTTGAGCCAGAGGCCGTGGCGGTCCGGGTAGAGGGCACGGGCCACCTCGAGCCCGTCCACCACCTCGTACGAGCGGTTCCAGCCGCTCGCGGACAGTTCCTGGGCGGAGGTCACGCAGGGCGCGTAGCCGTGGCCGTCGACCTCCATGGTCCCGTACTGGGCGTCGGGCGAGCCGGCCTGGCCGTGCCAGAGCAGCATCCAGACCCGGCCGGACGAGGGGGTGGCGAGCGCGCGCAGCAAGGCCTCGTAGGCGTCGTAACGCCCGGGCGTCACCTGGCGCAGCATGTGCTCGACCTGTCCGGCCGCCGCGGTGCCAGCGCTCACTTGTATCGCCCCTCCGTACAACGCCCAGCCGGCCAATGCCCCTAGCTTAAGCCGACGGCCTCCGCCGGTCTGCGGTCAGTGCGCGGAAGGCGGGGAGCGGTCGGTGCGCGGAAGGCGGGGGCGGCGCGTCAGGCCCGCTGGTAGAAGGGGCGGACCTTGGCGCGCAGCCAGTCGGCGACCGGGTCCTGGGCCACGTCGAGGACGACGAGGTTGACCGGCCAGCGGGCGGGGCTGCGGCCCAGGGCCCGGCCGAGGGCGTCCAGCGGCAGGGACCGGGGGTCGCCCTCCCAGTGCAGCAGTTCCACGCCGACGAACAGCACCGGGTCGGCCGTCTCGACGGCGGCGAGGCAGCGGCGGGCGGTCGCCACCACGCCGAGGGAGTCGAACTCCTGCGAGGCCGCGGCGAGGAAGTCCACCGGGTCGTCCTGCCAGTCGGGTTCGAACAGCCGGACCCGGCCGCCGCCCGCCGGGCCGTCCAGCGGGGAGCGCCCGGCCCGGCACAGATCGGCCACCGCGGCCGGCGGGAGCGGGACGGCGACCGTGCCGCCCGGGTTGACCACGATGCCGGCCTGCGGGGGCAGTCCGCGGGCGAACTCCACGGCGGGCGCGACGGTGCAGCCCATGTGGGAGCCGACGACCTGGCGGAACTGCTCCTCGGAGCTGAAGACCGGCACGTACGCCTGGCCGTCCAGTTCCATGGTGGGCAGGTCGAGGGGGCCGCTGTGCGGGCCGCCGCCGTTGGGCAGCGGCACCCACAGGAAGCTGCGGCCGAGCACCTCGACGATCCGGGGTCCCGCCGAGGGGACGCCCAGGGAGGCGGAGAGCGCCTCCTCCAGTTCGTTGCCGGGCCACCCGCCGTGCGGGTGGAAGTGCGTCCGGTCCGGGATGTCCGCCGGGAAGTCCATCTGTCGCCTACCGCCTGCCTGGTGCCACTGCTGTGGCGGAAAGGCTAGCCGGTTCCCCGGTGAAGCCGATCCGGCGCAGGGCGTTCGCGGCGTCCCGGTCGACGAGCACCGCCGACGCGCAGCCCTCCGGCACCCGGCCGGACTCCACCGCGTCCAGCAGCCTGCCGCACGCCGTGCGGTGCCGGCGGAAGGCGTACCGCGAGACGCCACGGCCCCGCTCCATCTGACCGGCCAGGGCCTCCTGGGGCGTGACGTCCAGTACCAGCAGATGCAGCGCGGCCCCGCGGCGCCGGGCCTCGCGGGCCAGCCAGCGCCGCACCCAGGTCTGCGTGCCGCAGTCGTGCACGACGACCGGCCGGCCGGAGCGCAGCGCGCGGCGCAGTCCCGCGTAGTGGGCGAGCCGGACCAGCGGGCGGTACACCGCGTACGGCAGCAGGCGGGGCATGCGCCGGTCCCAGCGGTCGCGGGCGTCCTGGGAGTCGACGCGGGCGCCGCGCACCGTGCGCCGCATCAGCGTGGACTTGCCGCTGCCGGGCAGTCCGGTGACGGCGACGAGGTCGCGGGGGCCGAAGAGCAGGGCGCGCGGGCTGCGGCCGGAGCGCTCGCGCAGGTCCTGGACGAGCGGGGCGGGCGCCGCGCCGCGGGCGCCGCCGGCCCCGTCCGCGTGCTGCCGCGGCAGCGCGACGCCTGTGGTGCCGGCGTACGCCGTGGGCCTGTTCACCGTGGTCGTCCTCCCCTGGGGCCGGATACGAGTTCCGATCCCCGCCGTGTGTAAAGAGAAGGTAATGCCAGGTCGCTCTCGGTTCCGTGTTCTTACCGATACAGGCCTGTCACAGCTCCCTGTGACCGAGCCTGCACGAACGGTGCACCCCCGGCAAGGGTCCCCCTGCCGGTGTCCGGCGATGCGTGCAATGATGTGCGCGCCAACTGCATACCGGCCGTTTGAATCCGCGCGGGAGAGTCCCCGGCACCGTGTGCCGCCGGGGCGCCGAAGGAGCAAGTCCCTCCCTTGAATCTCTCAGGCACCGTTACCGCGCGGGCGAGGCACATCTGAAAAGCGGGCCGCCGTCGCAGTGCTCCGGCGGCTCCACCCAAGGTGCAAGTCCTGATCGCCGTACCACCGGTGGTCATGGCGAACCTCTCAGGTTCCGATGACAGATGGGGAGGAAACGCCCTCGCCTTCCCCCACGCTCGAATTGAACTCGCGCGGGAGGGACCCCCATCGCCTTGGGAGACCGACCGATGAGCAGTAACGAACCCCGCCGCACCGCGCTCGATGCCCTGCACCGGTCGCTCGGCGCGACGATGACCGACTTCGCCGGCTGGGACATGCCCCTTCGCTACGGCTCCGAGCGCGACGAGCACAACGCCGTGCGCTCCAGGGCCGGCCTCTTCGACCTCTCGCACATGGGCGAGATCACGGTCACCGGCCCGCAGGCCGCCGCCCTCCTGGACCACGCGCTGGTGGGCAACATCTCGGGGGTGAAGCCGGGCCGCGCCCGCTACACGATGATCTGCCGCGAGGACGGCGGCATCCTGGACGACCTGATCGTCTACCGGCTCGAGGAGACCGAGTACCTGGTCGTGGCCAACGCCTCCAACGCCCAGGTGGTGCTGGAGGCGCTGACCGAGCGGGCCGCGGGCTTCGACGCAGAGGTGCGCGACGACCGCGACGCCTACGCGCTGCTGGCCGTGCAGGGCCCCGAGTCCCCGGCGATCCTGCAGAGCCTCACCGATGCCGACCTGGACGGCCTGAAGTACTACGCCGGTCTGCCGGGCGCCGTGGCCGGGATCCCCGCGCTCATCGCCCGCACCGGCTACACCGGCGAGGACGGCTTCGAGCTGTTCGTGAAGCCGGAGCACGCCGTGGAGCTGTGGCAGGCGCTGACCGAGGCGGGCGAGGGCCACGGGCTGGTCCCGTGCGGCCTGTCCTGCCGGGACACGCTCCGCCTGGAGGCGGGCATGCCGCTGTACGGCAACGAGCTGAGCACCTCCCTCACGCCCTTCGACGCCGGTCTGGGCCGGGTGGTGAAGTTCGAGAAGGAGGGCGACTTCGTGGGCCGCGCCGCCCTCGCCGAGGCCGCCGAGCGCGCCGCGCAGGACCCGCCCCGCGTCCTCGTCGGCCTGGTGGCGCACGGCCGCCGGGTGCCGCGCGCCGGGTACGCGGTGGTGGCCGGCGGCGAGGTGATCGGCGAGGTCACCTCCGGCGCCCCCTCCCCCACCCTGGGCAGGCCGATCGCCATGGCCTACGTCGACGCGAGCCACGCCGAGCCGGGCGCCGAGGGCGTCGGTGTGGACATCCGCGGCAGCCACGAGCCGTACGACGTCGTGGCGCTGCCGTTCTACAAGCGGCAGAAGTGACACCGTCGTAGACAGCCTCCGGGCCGTCCCCGCGCGTCCGCGGGCCGGACGTCCCACCCGTCCGGCCGCGTCCCGCACCGTCCCCGTCATCAGCAGTTTCCCGCGTACAGGAGAATTCCAGCCATGAGCAACCCCCAGCAGCTGCGCTACAGCAAGGAGCACGAGTGGCTGTCGGCCGCCGAGGACGGCGTGTCGACGGTCGGCATCACGGAGCACGCGGCCAACGCGCTCGGCGACGTGGTCTTCGTCCAGCTCCCCGAGGTCGGTGACACGGTGAGCGCGGGCGAGACCTGCGGCGAGCTGGAGTCCACCAAGTCGGTCAGCGACCTGTACTCCCCCGTCTCCGGCGAGGTCACCGAGATCAACGAGGACGTGGTGAACGACCCGGCGCTGGTCAACTCGGCCCCCCTCGAGGGCGGCTGGCTGTTCAAGGTGCGGGTCACCGACGAGCCGGCCGACCTGCTGTCCGCCGCCGAGTACGACGCGTTCATCGCGGGCTGAGGAGCCGTAGCCGCATGTCGCTTCTGAACACGTCCCTGCACGAGCTCGACCCGGCGGTGGCCGCCGCGGTCGACGCCGAGCTGCACCGGCAGCAGTCCACCCTCGAGATGATCGCCTCGGAGAACTTCGCCCCGGTCGCGGTCATGGAGGCCCAGGGCTCGGTCCTCACCAACAAGTACGCCGAGGGCTACCCCGGCCGCCGCTACTACGGCGGCTGCGAGCACGTCGACGTGATCGAGCAGATCGCCATCGACCGGGTGAAGGAGCTGTTCGGCGCCGAGCACGCCAACGTCCAGCCGCACTCGGGCGCCCAGGCCAACGCGGCCGCGATGTTCGCGCTGCTCAAGCCGGGCGACACGATCATGGGTCTGAACCTCGCGCACGGCGGGCACCTGACCCACGGCATGAAGATCAACTTCTCCGGCAAGCTCTACGACGTGGTCGCCTACCACGTGGGCGACGACGGCCGGGTCGACATGGCCGAGGTCGAGCGGCTGGCCAAGGAGAGCAAGCCGAAGCTGATCGTGGCCGGCTGGTCGGCGTACCCGCGTCAGCTCGACTTCGCCGCGTTCCGCCGGATCGCGGACGAGGTCGGCGCGTACCTGATGGTCGACATGGCGCACTTCGCCGGTCTGGTCGCCGCGGGCCTGCACCCCAACCCGGTGCCGCACGCCCACGTGGTGACCACCACCACGCACAAGACCCTGGGCGGTCCGCGCGGCGGTGTGATCCTGTCGACGGCCGAGCTGGCCAAGAAGATCAACTCCGCGGTGTTCCCGGGCCAGCAGGGCGGCCCGCTGGAGCACGTGGTCGCCGCCAAGGCGGTCGCCTTCAAGGTCGCCGCGAGCGAGGAGTTCAAGGAGCGCCAGCGCCGCACCCTGGAGGGCGCCCGCATCCTGGCCGAGCGTCTGGTGCAGGGCGACGCGAAGGCCGCGGGCGTCGACGTGCTGTCCGGCGGCACGGACGTGCACCTGGTCCTGGTCGACCTGCGGAACTCCGAGCTGGACGGGCAGCAGGCCGAGGACCGGCTGCACGAGGTCGGGATCACGGTCAACCGCAACGCGATCCCGAACGACCCGCGCCCGCCGATGGTCACCTCGGGTCTGCGCATCGGCACGCCCGCCCTCGCCACCCGCGGCTTCACGGCCGAGGACTTCGCCGAGGTCGCGGACGTGATCGCCGAGGCGCTGAAGCCGTCGTACGACGCCGAGGCGCTGCGGGCCCGGGTCGCGGCGCTGGCCGCGAAGCACCCGCTGTACCCCGGTCTGCGGTAACTTCATCCGCTTTTTGTACGGATGTACGGGGCATCGCGCACACTGGGTCGGTGGGCGCGGTGCCCCGCACCATGCCCCGCATGAACGATTCACCCGTGCTCTCGACCCACTGAACCGCCCTTCCCCCGGTGGACAGCGTCGTCCGCCGAACCTTGAGGAGTCCTCCCGTGGCCATCTCGGTCTTCGACCTGTTCTCGATCGGCATCGGCCCGTCCAGCTCGCACACGGTCGGCCCGATGCGGGCGGCCCGGATGTTCGCCCGGCGGCTGCGCAACGAAGACCTGCTGGAGTCCGTCGCCTCGGTGCGGGCCGAGCTGTACGGCTCCCTGGGCGCCACCGGGCACGGGCACGGCACGCCCAAGGCGGTGCTGCTCGGCCTGGAGGGCGACTCGCCGCGCACGGTGGACGTGGAGTCGGCCGACGAACGGGTGGAGAAGATCAAGGAGGGCGGCCGGATCCGCCTGCTGGGCGAGCACGAGATCGGCTTCTCCTTCGACGACGACCTGGTGCTGCACCGCCGCAAGGCGCTCCCCTACCACGCCAACGGCATGACGCTGTGGGCGTACGACTCCTCCGGCGCGGAACTGCTGACGAAGACGTACTACTCGGTCGGCGGCGGCTTCGTCGTCGACGAGGACGCGGTGGGCGAAGACCGCATCAAGCTCGACGACACCGTGCTGAAGCACCCCTTCCGTACCGGTGACGAGCTGCTGCGTCTCACCAAGGAGACCGGCCTGTCGATCTCCGCGCTGATGCTGGAGAACGAGCGCGCCTGGCGGACCGAGGAGGAGATCCGCGAAGGGCTGCTGGAGATCTGGCGCGTGATGCGGGCCTGCGTGGACCGGGGCATGTCCCGCGAGGGCATCCTGCCGGGCGGTCTGAAGGTGCGCCGCCGCGCCGCGAACACCGCGCGCAAGCTGCGCTCGGAGGGCGACCCGCAGGCGCTCGCCATGGAGTGGATCACCCTGTACGCCATGGCCGTGAACGAGGAGAACGCGGCCGGCGGCCGGGTCGTCACGGCCCCGACCAACGGCGCGGCCGGCATCATCCCGGCCGTCCTGCACTACTACATGAACTTCGTGCCGGGCGCCGACGAGGAGGGCGTGGTGCGCTTCCTGCTCGCGGCCGGCGCCATCGGCATGCTCTTCAAGGAGAACGCCTCCATCTCCGGCGCCGAGGTCGGCTGCCAGGGCGAGGTGGGCTCCGCCTGCTCGATGGCGGCGGGCGCCCTCGCGGAGGTGCTGGGCGGCTCCCCCGAGCAGGTGGAGAACGCGGCCGAGATCGGCATGGAGCACAACCTCGGCCTGACCTGCGACCCGGTGGGCGGCCTGGTGCAGATCCCCTGCATCGAGCGCAACGGCATGGCCGCGGTGAAGGCGGTGACCGCCGCGCGGATGGCGATGCGCGGCGACGGCTCCCACAAGGTGTCCCTGGACAAGGTCATCAAGACGATGAAGGAGACCGGCGCGGACATGTCGGTCAAGTACAAGGAGACGGCGCGCGGCGGGCTCGCGGTGAACATCATCGAGTGTTGAGGAAGGACGCGTCGTCCTGCTCCTCGTGACGCCGGACCTCGGCCATGGCGGCACGCAGTGCGTCTGCGCTCACGAGCTGACTCACCGGGGCGGAGGAGCTGAGGAACAGTACCTCCCGGCCTTCGGGGAGCCGGTCGACGAGATCGGGCACCGACATCACCTCGTGGGGCGGCAGCCGCTCCCCGTCCGCTTCCGGTGCGGGAGAGAAGACCGGGACGGCGGGCGTGCCGTCGGGTGCCTCCGCCACCGTCGGACCACCGGCGGCGTCGACGCAGACGGCCACCTCGGCGTCGGCGAGGACGAGGGCGAGCAGTTCCTCGGAGTCGTAGCCGGTGGCCACCAGGCGCACCGCGGCGTCGGCCGGGCTGACCGGCGGGCCCCAGCCGTAGGCGTCGGGCGAGGGGCGGTAGGCGGCGTTCTCCGCCCACTCGACGATCTCGCCCCGGGCGTCGCTGCGCCAGTGCCCCCGCACCGCCCAGGCCGGCGGCACCTCGCCGGCCACGCCGTTCCAGTGCCGGTCGACCGCCGAGAGCCACTGGTCGGGAGCGCGCCGGGCGACGGCCACGTAGTCGTCCGGGGGATCGGGGAAGCGGGGGTGACCGCGCGGGACGACGGCCGGAGCGGTTCCGGCCGGAGCGTCTTCCTCCACCGGGGAAGCGGGCGGGGCGGGAACGGGGGAAGGGGACGGGAGCGCGATCATGCCCTGTCTCCGTCTCCGAGTCCGCCCTCGTCCCCGCCCTCGGCGGACGCGGCGGTGGACGGGGTCTCCGTGGCCGCGGAGGCGGCCTCCTCCACAGCGTCGCGCAGCGCGGCGCTGTCGACCGTCATGCTGACCGGTCCGGAGGGGTTGAGGTACAGCAGGTGCCCCTCCGGGAGACGGTCCAGGACGTCCGCCGCGGGGAGCAGTTCGTAACCGAGGCGGCCGGCCGCCTCGAGGTGCACGGGCGAGGTGAAGACCGGGACCACCGGCTGCCCGTCCGGGGAGACGGCCGAGAGAGGTGTCCGACCGGGGCCCAGGAGCATCGCCACCTCGGCGGCGGCCAGGGTGCGTGTCACCGCGTCGCCGGGGCCGTACCCGGTCGCGGCGAGCTGGACCGCCTCGTCGACGGGGTCGGTGGGAGCGGGCCAGTCGAGCGCCTGCGGCGAGGGCCGGTACTCCTCGTTGGGTCGCCACTCCGCGATCTCGCCGTCGACGTCGGACCGCCACTGGCCGACCACCGCCCAGCTCGGCGGCTCCCCCGGACCGCTCCACGTCGGGTCCACCATGCCCAGCCAGTGGTCGGGAGCAAGCCGCGCCGCCTCCCTGATCTCCTCCGGCAGTGGTGGCGCGGTGTCCTCGTCGTGCCCGGTCGCGGCGGCTGCGGTGGTGTCGCTCATGGGGTCCTCGGGAAAAGTCGGGGATGGTTGTTCAGGATCTGCCAGATGTTCTGGTGGAGATCCGCGGACGGGACACGGCCCCGGTCGTGGAACCAGTCCTCGGCCAGCCGGCGCAGCCGCTCGAGGGCGGCCGGGCCGTCTGCGGTGTCGGGGACGACGGCGGGGCCGAGCGCCGTCAGCAGTTCGAGTACGTCGTCCAGGGTGTGCTGGTGGGCGAGGAGCCAGGCCGCTTCGTCCGGGTCCTGCGTCCAGAGCGGTCCGTCCCCCGGCCGGTCCATCTCGGCCAGGGCGTGCTCGTCGGGGAAGAGGCCGTCGACGGCCACATGGGTGCGCAGCTCCTCCTCCGTGAGCGGAGCGATACGCCAGTAGCGTCCCCAGTTGTCCATGTAGTCGAGGTCGGACGGCTCGTTCGTCCCACCGGCCCGCAGCTCGTCCAGGAGGAGCTGGGAGGCCCTCATGATCTCGTGCACCGAGTGGTGGCGGACGGGCAGCATCACGGCCATCAGCGCGAGCCGCACCACTCCCAGGTCGATGTCCAGCCCCCATGCGTCGCGCATCCCCACCGCCTGGCGCAGCAGCCGGTACGTGGTGCCGGAGGTTCCGCCCAGCACCAGGCCTCCGGTGGCCTCGGCGGCGGACGGCAGGGCGGTGCTCATCGCGATGTCCCAGCGGGTCTCGCCGGGGATCCAGTGCAGGAGGCCGTCCGGCATCAGCGCCCTTTCGGCGTCGCTCAGCGGCGGCCGGACGTCCTCGGGTGACATCGGTATGCGCAGGGCGCTCTCCAGGCGGGCGAACCACTCGCGCTCGGCGGGGGTCAGGCTGCCGCGGCGGGCGGCCAGGGCCTCGTACTCGACCAGGTCGGGAGCGGGCAGCCGGTCCGCGCGCTCGTCCTGTATCACGGGCGGGTTGAGAGGGGGGATGCCCAGCAGGTCGAACGTGGTTCTCTCGGCGATCCAGAGCAGCCCCATGCGCTCACGCAGGTTGCCGGACGTGGCGACCGCCTCGATGCGGTCCCGGTCCAGGCCGACCGCACCGTCGATGGTGGCGTCGTCCGAACCGAGCTCGCGCCAGCGGCCTTCGGCGTCCGCGCGCCGGAACAGCTCGGTCGTCATGGCGCCGATCTGCGCGTCGATGTCCAGCTTGCGGGCGCGATCCAGCCCATCGTTGAGGTAATCACCCAGACGCTTCTCGAAGCGTTCGGCGTGTTCCAGGTAGGACACCCGGCCGCGGATCCAGGCCGGTGCCCGGTCCGGGGTCCGGGCGAACGCCAGCTCCCGCAGCCGGCGGCGGACCGCCGGGGGTGCCTCGTCGATCGCCCGCGCGATGCGCGGCAACCGTGTGGCCCGCTCCCCGTCCGGGGCTTCGGAGCCGGCCGTCGGCCCTCCGGAGGCGGGCGGCGGAACGGCGGCGGGCCGGCCGACCAGCCACCGGCCGCCGTCACCGAGCAGGAGCACGTCCGGCCGCACCGCGGCCGGGGTCCGTGTCCGCGGGTCCGCCGTCCGGTGGGCCCGGTCGGCAGGAAGAGGACCGTCCCCGGTGGTGGAGGCACCGTCCCCGGTGGGGGAGGCGCCCCGGCCGGCCCGTGACGGGACGGAGGCGGCCGGGCCGGCCCCCGGCACGGCGGGGATCCCCGGGGCGGAGCCGAGGACGGTGACCGTGCCGTCGGGCTCCGCCACGGTGACCGCCCCGTCCGGTTCCGCCGCGGCGGCCGTCACTCCGAGCACGCGCGCCGCGGCGGCCAGCAGCGGAACGAGCGGCGGCTCGGTGTCCGGTCCCGCAAGGGCGGGATCGGCGAGCAGCAGCCGCAGCCGTACCGCGGGCGCGATGTCGTGGCCGGCCACCGGCAGGCTGCCGCCGAGCAGGACGGCTTCCGTCCGCAGGGCATCGGTGAGCCGCTGGCCCGCGCTCTCCAGCAGGGAGAGCGGTACCGTCGCCGACCGGTCCAGCCGGGGCACCTGCTCCCCGGTGAGGTGGTCGTCGTGGAGGGCGTCCGCCAGCCATTGGCGGAAGGCGGCACTCCGCCCGGGCTCCGCCGCCGGAAGCAGCCCGGCCAGCGGCTCGTGTTCCCCGAAGGCGGCCAGCAGCGCGGTCTCGGCGGTACGGCCGGGCGCGGCGGTCACGGGGCGCAGGGCGTACCGGGTGCCGTCGAGGACGGCCTCGTCGTCGCCGGTCCGCCGCAGTGTCCCGCGGGTGGCGGGCGGCGATGCCACCGTACCGGCGGGCTCGGCCCCGGGCGAGGGGGACGGTGTGCCGCCGGGGGCGGCTCCGCCGTCCGTCGTGTCCGACGGCACCGTCCCGGCGGCCGGTGGGATGTGCGCGGTGGTGTCGGCGTTGTGGTAGGCCCGTGGGGGGTACGGGGGGAGTTCCGCGACGGTGAGAGCGGCGTAGGGCTCGTCGACGGTTTCGTCGTCGTGAACCTCCCGGGCGACCACGGACAGGGCACGGCCCGGTGGATAGAGAACCTCCTGCTCTCCGGGCCACATGGAGAACGGCGCGACCAGCGGGGCGCTCGACCTGAGCAGACGGCCGAGGACCGGGTGGCGGTCCGCCTCCCCCTCGGCGTCGTGGCGGACGAAACTCCGGGCCAGGTCCGGGCGTTCGGTGGTACTGCGGAAGCGGGTGACGAACAGCGTGCCGTCGTGCAGCAGCGGGGAGGGGCCCGGCGCGTCGACGGGGCCGGGCAGCCAGCCGCCCCACCAGACCGGGGCGGCCACCGGGGGCAGCGTCTCCAGCGCCTCGGTGGCCATGTCGACGTGCAGCGCCAGTTCGCCGAAGATCCTGTCGGCGACCCGGTTCACCCGGTGCCGCACATCGGTCAGGTCCGCAGGGTCGGGGTCCTCTCCCAGGTCGGTGAGGTCGGAGATCGCGTCCTCCAGTTCCTCGTCCTGGAGCAGGAGTTCGGGCCGGGAGAAGTAGCTGCCGTGGGCATCGGTCAGGGTCAGGTCCCACACCTGGCGGCGGAACAGCCACCGGGCGCCCGCCCGGCCGAAGCGGCTGGCCAGGACGAAGGTCTTGAACAGCTTGTGGTCGGTACCGGTGTAGCGGAACATCGCCGTCAGGTGGCCCGGCGCCAGCGCCGTGAGCGCACGGCGGCCCTCCTCCCCGAACCTCTCCAGCCACTGCCTGGCGCTCTCGGCACGTTCGGCCAGGTCCTCGGGGACTTCGGTGCCGGACAGGGCCGCGGACAGCGCGGCGATGATGTCCTGGGGCACCTCGATCTCGTGGGAGGAGCGGAAGCGGGTGGTGCTGTCGTAGGCCGCGTGGTGCGGCAGGGGGACCGCCAGGTGGGGAGCGAGGGCGCGGCGGGCCCAGAGATGGAGCCGGGCGCCGTCGCGGGAGAGCGCGGCGCGCTCCTCGTCGGTGCCCACGCCGGCGAGGTGGGAGGCGCGCAGTACCTCGGCCAGGGACTGGCTGTTCGTGAGCACCGACCAGGCCACCACGGCCGAGCGGAACGCAAACGTCCGGGCGGGGTCCGCTCCGGTCAGCCGGTATGCCTGGAGCAGCCAGAGGGCGGGGCCCACGGTGCCGCCGACATAGCGGAAGCCCCGGTCGTCGTGGGCCAGGGGATAGACGCCCTGACGGTGGCCACGCGGATGGGGCGGGTAGGGGGAGCCGATCCGGCCGGGCGCGATGTGACGCAGACTGGTGGGCGCGGGACCATAGGCGGCCGTGGCGAACGCTTGCATCAGCTGGACGAAGTCGGGCCCGCTCTCCAGGAACCGCGCCAGGGCGCGGCCCGGCTCGGCAGGCTGCGGGCCGTTCGGTTCCGCCGGGGTGACGAAACCGAAGGCCTGGTCGGCACCGTGCGGACCGTGCGTCGCGGCGATCTGCCGGTGCAGCCGGGTGATGTCGTCGACGAGCATCTCGCTGGTCCGCGGCCGGGCGGCGATGTCCCGGGCCAGGGCGACCTCGTACCCGTAGCTGTACTGCCGCCAGTCCCGCCGGGCGTACAACTGGGCGAAGCGGATGGTGTCGGGTCCGCCGGGAACCCGCCAGCGGGACACCGACCAGGGGTTGCCGGGCAGCGTCGCCTGCCCGACGGGGCCGTCCGGGGCCACGACCTCGAAGGGCGGGTCGGGCAGTACTCCCGTCGAGCGCTCGGGGGGAGCGACGCGCAGCCAGCGGCCGGCGGTGCCGTCGGCGTTCTCCAGCACGTGGATGACGGCGCCCTGGCTGCCGTCCGGGCGGCGTTTCGGGACGACGGCGACTCTGCTGGTGGAGACGTACACGGCCAGGCCGGTGGTGGCGGCGATGCCCTGGGCACGGCGCACGGTCTCCTCCGGATCGGTGCCGCGGACGGGGGTACAGGCAAGGTCGGTGACGCTGGTGAAGCCCGCCGCCGACGCCTGGGGGCCGAGGCGCCGGCCGACCGTCTCCCCCGTCGCGCCGGACGGCAGGCCGTCCGGGCCGGCCACGGTGAAGCCGCCGTCCCGGCCGTGCGAGCTCCAGTAGAACGTGCCGCTGGAAGTGGTGGCGGGCAGCGGCCGGCGTCGGGCGGTCAGGATGCCGCCGGGACCCCTGCTCCACTCGGTGTAGTGAGTGGCGTCCCGCAGACCCGGGTAGAACGGCGCGCGCAGCGACCACTGACGGGCCGGATAGGAGGCGAGGCCGATGAGCCGTCCGTCGGCATGGATCTCCTGGGTGATCACGTCGCCGGGCGACGTGAGGGTGCGTCCGTCCGCCCACGGGGAGTTCCAGTAGTCGGGCTCGGGGTAGTGCGGGGTGGCGGCTCGCTCCGCCGGGCCCGCGGGCGGCGCGGCCGAGCGATCGGCGAGGACCACCAGGGTGTAGCGCAGGCCGGTGTCGGGGTCGGTCTGCGGGGTGCGGGAGACGACGGTGAACTCGGTGGGGGCGGCGTGCACCGCCAGGCGTTCCGCCGGATCGGCCGTGTAGGGACTGATGTCGCGGGCCGGGGAACGCTCCTCCTCGTAGAGCACCGGGTGGCGTCCGGCGGCCCGGTCACCGGCCAGCGCCCGCAGGGCCGCGGCCCTGCTCAGCCGTACGCGGTGCAGCCGGGCCGCGGTGACCGAGCCGGGCAGAGCCTCGGTGGCCTGCTGGGAGGCGGGCGGCTCGCCGGGCAGCCAGGCGCCCCACCATGCGCGGGTGTTCACCGGCGGCAGCAGGGCCAGTGCCTCCAGGCCCACGGCGGTGTGCTGGTCGGCACGGGCACGCAGAATGTCCGCGGAGCGGGCCAGGGCGGACCGCAGCTCGGTCAGGAGGCCATCGGCGGGCAGGGCACCGGCCCGGGCGAGGATGTCGCCGACATCGGGCAGTTGCCTCAGCAGCACGGGAACGTCGCCGGTGCGGCCGTCCACCGCGGCGGTCAGGGCGGCGCGGGCCACCGGGATCACCGGGCGGCCGTCGAACAGCGCCGCGTCGGGGCCGCCGAGCAGGTACAGCGCGGTGAGGTGGGGGGCGTCCAGGCCGTCCAGGGCCGAGCCGCCGTGCCTGCGGGTGCGCTCCAGCAGCGCCTGCTCCCGGTCCGGCAGCCCCTCGGGCGCGTGGTCGGTGGTGAAGATCCGCTCACCGCGCCGGATGGCGTCGGCGAGACCGTCGGGCAGCGTCCAGGTGCCGGTGTACCCGGCGTCGATCCGGCCCGCGTCGGTGGCGTACAGGGCGCGGTGCGGCGGGCGCAGCGCGGCGGGGTCCGGGGCGCCGGGACGGTCGGCGGGGCGCAGGGTGCTCTCCGCCCACCTGTACAGATGCGCGGCGTCGCCGAGGACGGCGGCGCGTTCGGCGCTGTCGCCGAGGCCCACGGCGTGCGAGGCCCGCAGGACCTCGATCAGCGAGTGGCGGCCGCCGGGCAGCAGCCAGCCGAGGACCGCCTCGCGGAAGGCGATCGTGTCCGCGCGGCGCGTACCGGGCAGCAGGAGATGCCGTTCCAGGGCCATGCGCGCGAGGTGGGCGGGTCCCTCGCCGAGCGGGATGCCACGGTCCCGGTGGTCACGGCGGTGGTTGCCGTCCTCACCGTGCGGCCGGGCCGGGCCGGGCCGGCCGGTCAGGCCGACGCCACGGGCGTAGACGGCCATCAACCGCGACAGGGACACATCCGCGTCGGGCGCGAGGAACCGGTCCAGGGAGGTGAGCGGGTCGGGCCCGGTGGCCTCGTCCCCCAACAGTACGGCCGCGGCCCGGGCCGGGTCGCCGGTCCGCCCGAGGTGGAGGCGGTGCACGGCGCGCACGGCGGCGCGGACGGTCTCCAGGACCTTCAGGTCGAAGGCCAGCACCAGACCCAGGGTGCGCTCCCACGCCCGGCTCGCCTCGGCCCAGCCGGGGGCGGAGTAGAGGGAGGAGAGCAGGTCGGCGAACCTGGGGTCCTCCTCCCGGACGGCCGGGGTGACGGAGGACCCGACGGTCCGGCCGGGCCGCGGCTGCCCGGAGGCGTCCGGGCGGGAACCGGCGCGTACCGCGTGGCCGTCGCCCGGGGAGGCGAAGAACACGGTGCCGCCGGCCACGGGCAGGGAGACATGCCCCGTCTCCCCCTCCTCGAAGGTGGTGCCGCGGGACGCGAAGGGGACCGAGGGCGACGGGGGGAACACGGCGTGGCGGCGCCCGGCCGGCTCCCGGGAGGTGTGGGCGGTCAGTCCTGACCAGCCGCCGTCGGGGGCGACGACGGCGCGGGTGACGGTCTCCCGGCCCCAGGCGGGAGCGGAGTCCGGACCGGAGACGTCCCGGAGCAGGACGTGGGTGTAGACGCGGTCGAGCGCGGCGTCGTGGCGCAGTTCGCGGGAGATCTCCTGGAAGCGGGGCGGGTGCGGGTGGAGCGCCGTGCGCTGGTCCGGGAAGCGGGCGAGGGGCCCGATGTCCCGTGCGAGGTGGTCGCGCACCTCGTAGAGCACCAGCTGGCGCCCGGCCGGGGGCGGCACGGCGGCGAACCGGCGTACGGCGGAGTCCCGGGACGTGTGGAAGTCGCGCCAGGTGGGCCGGGTGTGGACGGCGCCCGGCCGGCCGGTGGCGACGTCCACGGCGGAGCCGGTCTCCCAGTCGGCCCAGTAGACGGGGGTGTCCATCGGTGGCAGCAGTGCCAGCGCCTCCCGCGCCATACGCGCCAGCAGGATCAGTTCGGTACGGGCGTCGTCCGCGAGTTCGACGGCGCGGCTGCCGGCCCGTTGTGCCGGGGCCCGGCGCATCGCCTGCCCGTCGGGGCCGGCAGGCGTCCGGGCGGCCTGGCGGGCCAGCGTGCGCAGCCGGGTGTCGCGGAGCAGCACCAGCGGGTAGTGCGCGTCGGGCGCGCCCCGGGCGACCAGGCCGACGGCCTCCGCGGCCAGGTCCCGGCGGAACCGCTCGCCGGCGTCGGGGGCCGTGCTCCCGGCGAGTTCGATCAGTGCCGCGTCGCGGCCGCTGGCCAGGTACAGCGCGGCCACGTGCGCGGCGGTCAGGCGACGCGGCAGGTTCGGGGCCCCGTGCCGCAGCAGCCAGGCCCGCAGCGCGGCGCGCCGGCTGCGGGCGGCGGCTCCGCCGGGCCACGGCAGCGTCTCCAGGTCGGCGGCGCTCCACAGGTCACCGGCCAGCCCGGTGAGCACGGTGATCGCGGCCGGTTCGGCGGCCCCGCCGGTGATCCAGGGGGTGAGCCAGGCGGTGCGCAGCCGGTAGAGCCGCTGGTGGGGCAGGATCAGGTGCTCGGACCGGCCGGGGTCGAGACCGGGGACGGCCCGTCGCCCGCCCGGGTCCCCGGCGGGCCGGGAGCGGGGCGAGAACACGGCGTCGGCCCAGCTGTACAGCGCCACCGCGTCCACCTCGGCGGGCCGCGGTTCACCGGTACCGCGGACGCCCGCCGCCTGCGCGGCCTCCAGCAGCTCGGCCAGCGAATGGCCGCCGCTGGACAGTTGGTCGGCCAGGAACGCGGTGCGCAGCCCCAGGAGGCTCTCGGGGCCGGTCCCGGGCAGGGTGGCGTGGGCCCGCAGCATCCACTCGATCCGGTGGGGGTGCCCTTCCTGCGCCGGGTGGCCGAGCCGGTCGTGGCGGTCGCGGTACCAGCTGCCCCCGGGGCGGTGCGGCTCGGGACGGGCCACGGTGAGGGGCAGACCGCGGGTGTTGAGTTCGGGGCGGTCCCGCCACAGGCGACGCAGGGAGTGCCGTCCGGAACGGTCCAGCGGCCCGTACATGGCCTCGGTGTAGGCGTCGACGACGGTACGGAGGTCGCTGCGCCCCAGGAAGTCCTCCAGTCGCTCGGCGGGTCCGCGCCCCGGGGAGGGATCGGCGGCGAGGCCGAAGAACGCGGTGGCCGCGGCGTCGGGGCCGAGATGGGCGGAGAGGTGGGCGAAGAGGGTGCGCCCGGCGTCACGGGCGGCGTCGAGGACGGCGCTGTCCCGAGACAGGAACCGGCCCAGGGCGCGTTGGTACTGAGCGGCCAGTGGCCACCAGCGCGGATCGACGTGGAACGCGTCGGGGCCGTCGGGGCCGACTGACGGTGGCGTGGGGGTCGTCGTCGCCCCGGAGACGACGGGAGCTTCTGTGACGCGGACTTCGGCGAGGGGCAGGTGGTGCTCGCCGACGTAGGAGACCCGGCGGTGTTCCCGCAGGAAGGTCCACCCGGGCGGGTAGAGGGCCTCCGTCTCCTTGTAGTACCTGGCGAACATGGCGATTTCCCGCGCCTGGGAGAGGGGGACCTCGGTGATCTGCGCGTGGTGCCCCGCAGGTGTGGGGCGCTTCAGGTCCAACGCGAACTTCAAGGCACTCCCGCGGTCCAGGGAGGTGCTGCGGAAGAACGGCATGGTGATCCGCTGCCCCCCGTAGAGCGCCGAGTTCCGCGACGGCCGGTGCACGGACCCCGGCACGGCCCGGTCGCCCCACCACACGGTGCGGTTGGCGGGGGGCAGCAGTTCCAGGGCTTCGGCGGCCATGTCGATGTGCAGGGGCAGGAGGGCGTGGACGTCGTGGGCGACGGCGTCGAGCCGCCGGAGCGCCCGCACCAGCTCCATCGATCCGTCGTCCGAGTCCGCTGCCCACACGTCCTGGAAGACGCCTTCGAAACCTGGCCGCATGCGCAGGACGTACGGCAAGTCCTTGTATTCCTCTTGGCCCAGCTCGACCAGGTTCAAGACCGTCCGGCGCACCAGCCAGCGGCTCATGCCCCGGCCCAGCCGCTCGCCCTTCAGATACGCCTTGATCAACTGATAGTCGGAAAAGCTGTAGATGTACAGGGCCGTCATATGACCGGGTCCCAGGCGGCGCAACGCCTGGCGGCCCACGTCGCCGTAGCGCGCGAGCCACGCTTCGGCGACCTCCTGGCGTTCCTCGTCGAGCTCGGCGTCGACGCTGCCCGGCTCGAGCAGCTCCTGCACCATGTCCGTCAGGTCCTGCGGTACGTCGAGATCGTCTGTCATCGTCGCCGAGAGGCTCACGGTGTCGCTGTAGAGCCTTTCGTGCGGGGCCCTCAGGGACTCCCGCCACGTCTCGCCCTCCGGGGTGGGCGGGATCAGGTGCCAGGGAGTCAGGTGCTCGCGGACCCAGCTGTGCATCCGGGAGGCGTCGAGGGTGGTCGCCCGGCGCTCCTCGGGGTCGCCCATGCCGAGCCGGTGCGAGGCGTGCAGGACCTCGTGCAGGGAGTGGATCCCCGCGGGCACCGCCCAGGCGATCAGGGCGGTGCGCAGCAGTGTCATCTCCGCGTCGTCCGCACCCGTCTCGCGCGCCGCCTGAAGCAGCCACAGTGCCGGACCCTCGACGCCACCGGCCTCGCGGAAGCCGTTCTTGTCGTACCGGAGCCGGCTCGTGCCCGGGGGCAGCAGGGCCCACAGGGGCCGTCCGGCGCCGCCGACACGGCCGGGCAGGGTCCGGGCGACGGTGACGGGTGACCCGGGCCGGGCGAAGACCGCTTCGGCCTGGGCCAGGAACAGTTCGTGCAGGGCCGGGCGGGCGTCTGGACCGAGCAGACGGGCGAGCCGGTCGCCGGGGGCGGGCGCGGGAGCGTCGGGGACGTCCCGCGACGGGAGGAAGGCACGGGTGGCCGCTTCCTCACCGTGGTGTGCGGCGAGGAAGCGGTGCGTGCGGCGCAGGTTCTCCCGCACGGCCCGGTGGACCTCGGGGCTTGTGCCGTGAAGCCGGGCGAGGGCGTACTCGAAGTTCAGGCTCAGTTGCCGCCAGCCGGGTTCCGTGTACAGGGAGGTGAAGCGGGGGGTTCCCGGCGCTCCGGTGATCCGCCAGGACGCGAGGTTCGGCGGACGGTGCCCCAGGCCGTCGTCCGAGCTGTTCTCCGAGTCGTCGTCCGAGCTGTTCTCCGAGTCGTCGTCCGGGCCGGAGTCCGGGACGTCGGCGTTCACCTGCCTGTCGTCCGGATAGCGGACCGTGGCCGGGACCCGGGCCGCGGACGACGGGAGCGTCGCCGTCGGAGGCGTACGGCCGCCGGGGTGCTCGGTCACCCACGTGGTGGGCCGGCCCTCGGCGTCCTCCAGCAGGTGCGGCACCCCGTCGGCGACCGCTGTGCGGCCCACCGCCAGGTGCACCGGCAGCCCGGTGGCGTCGGCGATCCGCCGGGCCGACGCCCGTGCCGCGGCCTCGTCCGCGAAGGCGCCGCCCGGGCCGCAGGCGAGCACCGTGATGCTGCGGCTGTCCGGGCGCAGCAGCGGACGCAGCAACAGGCCGACGTGGGAGCCGTCGTCGTGACGGACGCCGCCGTCCTCGGTGCGCAGGGCCGGCCCGGCGGAGCCGCCGTGCCCTCCCCAGTAGAAGGTGCCCTCTCCCCCGGGCAGGTCCTGGGAGTACGCCACCGGGCGCCCGTCGGCGTCCCGCTCCCAGGAGACGAACCCGGTCCGCTCACCGAGCCGCCGGTAGTCCGGCTCGCGTACCGCCCAGTCGGGGTCGTCGAAGGACGCCGCCCCGGTCCGCCGGCCCTCCTCGTCCAGGATCTCCCTCAGCACCGGCGGGGACGGCCACGGACGGGGAGCGGGGGATCCGGCGATCCGCAGCAGGTCGTCGGGGGCGCCCAGCAGCCGCCTCGGCGGCAGCGCGGCGGGCGCCGGCTGTGCCTCGTCCACGGTGACGTCCGCGTACTCCAGGAGCTGCTCGACTTCCTCGCCGTCCGAGTCGACGGTCTCCTGGACCTCCCGGCGGACAACACGGTCGGTCACCGGGAAACGCTGCCCCGGCGGATACACCGCCTCCTGCTCACCGGGCCAGGCCACGAACGGGGTGACCTCACGGGCCGTGGACCGGCGGACGTGCACCAAGCCGCGGTGCGTGTCCGCCGGCCCGCGGTTGCGCATCATGTACCTGAACGCCTCGTCGGGGTTGAGCGAGGTACTGCGCATGAACGGCACGTCGATGAGGTCCCTGCCGTAGACCGGTCCGTGCTCCGGGCGGTCCAGCGGTCCGGGTATGCCCCGGTCGCCCCACCACACGTCCTGCCTGACCGGCGGCAACAGCTCCAGCGCCTCGATCGCCATGTCGGTGTGCAGCGGCAGCTCGTCGTGGATCCGGTCGGCGAACACGTCCGACCGGCGGCGCAGCTCCGCCATCTGGTCGTCCGGAACGTCCGACCATACGGCGAAGGCGCCGAACAGGGCGTCGTTCACGTCGTTGTGGAGGTCGTCCACCCCGTCCAGACCGCGCAGGATGACGGGCAGCTCGGACAGCTCGAGGCTCGCGACGGCCCGGCGTATCGTCGACCAGACGGCGGACCGCACCAGGCGACGGGAGATGCCGGCACCCAGGCGCTGCCCGTTGAGATAGGCCTTCATCAGACGGTAGTCGTTGGAGCTGTAGAGGAAGACGGCCGTCAGGTGCGCCGGGGCCAGCTCCTCCAGGGCGCGCCGGCCGGCCGGTCCGGTGCGCGCGAGCCAGTCCTTCAGCAGCTCACCGCGGTCGCCCCGGAGCTCGCCGGGGTCGCGCAGTGCCACTTCCACGAGGTCCGTCAGGCCGCCGGGAAGGGACACGTCCCCACTGGGGGTGATGTCCGCGGAGTACGTCATCCGCGCGCCGTAGACCACCCGGTGCGGCGGGACCACGTGGCCGACGCGCGCGTCGTCCGACGGCGGGCCGAAGGCCCGCAGCAGCTCCGCCGCCCACAGGTGCAGGCCCGCGCCGTCGCGCAGCGCGGTGGCCCGCTCCCCGGCCGGCGCGGTCCCGGCGAGCTGCGAGGCCTGCAGGATCTCGGACAGGGACGCCAGGTCGGCCGGGATCAGCCAGGAGATCAGGGCGGTGCGGAACGCCGCCAGCTCGTCGGGGGAGGCGCCCAGTGCCGCGTGGGTCTGGATCAGGCGCAGCGCCACACCGCGCTCGCCGCCGACCCGGCGCAGGCCCCGGCCGTCGTGGACGGCGCGGTAGGCGCTGCCCGGGGCGTACCGGGCACGGTCGCCGGCGGGGCGTGCCAGCGCCGCGGCGAGGTCCTCGGGCAGCTTCCGGGCCGCGTGGGCGGCGCGGGCGAAGCCGGCCATCAGCTCGTCGAGGGTGCGGACGCCGGGCGGCAGGGCGAGCAGTCGGTCCAGCGTCCCGCCGGGGTCCTCGGGCAGGTCGTCGGGGCCGAAGAAGGCGCGGTCCGCCTGCTCCTGGCCGTAGCGCGCCACCAGTTCGGAGCGCAGGCGGGAGACCGCGCTCCGGGCCGCCTCGGTGCTCCGGGCGTCCGAGCCCAGCAGTCCGGCGAGGGCGAACTCCAGCCGGACGCTGAGCCGCCGCCATTCGCGGTCCTGGTAGAAGGCTGCGAAGCGGACCGTGCCGGGGGATCCGGCGGGCCGCCAGGACGACACGGACCAGGGAACCTCGTCGGTCGCGGGGCGGGGATCCGGGCCGGCGGTCTCCGAAGGGGTGGCCGGGGAACGGGAGTCCTGGTCGGGGGCCTCCGGAGGGGTGCCGGTCCTTTCGGGGGCGGGGTGGCGAGGGACGCCTTGTCCGGCCGGGGCGGTGGGAGCGGGGGTGCCGAAGGGGCGCACGGTGCCGGTGGCCGGCGCGCGGTGCGCGGGTGCGGTGGGCCCGAGGTGGAAGGTGCCCGGGGCGCCCGCGCGGGGGGACGGCCCGGAGGTGTCCGCCGGGGCCGGGGCGGTGGGCGGCGGCGCGGCGGGGGCGGTGGGCCCCGCCACGTCGGCGGACTGCAGTCGGCCGGTGCGTGCGGCGAACAACAGGTGCGCCAGCGAGTTGGCGGTCAGTGACCGGTCCCAGCCCTGCCGGGCGGCGTACCGGCCGACGATGTGCTGGAGCCCGCCCCAGGTGAGCGGGCCGGGGTCGGCGTTGCCGACCGCCTGGAACCGCAGCATCTCCAGGGCGCCGAAGCCCTCGATCAGCTCGTGGAACTCCGCCTCGCGGTCCAGGTCCGAGTCGATGCGCACGCCGTGGGTCTGCCGCAGGGCGCGCACCCAGCGCAGGGCGCGGTCGGTGCGCCCCGGCATCCAGGAGGGCAGCCCGCCCAGCTCGGCGAGCGCGTCGAGGGCGTCGGTCCCGGGCTTGGGAAGGAACTCCTCGATGCGGCCCACGGGGTTGTCGGGATCGTCGTCCACGGCCAGGCGCGGCGGCAGGCCGCCCTCGGCCTCGGCCACCACCACTGTCGTGTCTACAGCAAATGCGGGGCGACGGGTCGCGTCGGCGACGTGCTGAGTGGAGGGGGGATCGTTGAGCAGGTCCCGGTCGGCCCGCCTCATGGACAGCTCGCAGAACACCATCCAGACCGGCTTCTCGGGGGACAACGCCTGCAGGCTCTTGCGCCGGGCCAGCATCCTGCCCAGGTGCTGGGGACTGACCCTCTGGTTGGCGCCGGTGCTGCGGCGGGGCACGACGATGCGTCCCTCCTGGCCATGGCCGATCGCGACGTAGGAGTCGGTCAGGGCCCGCGGCAGGGGCAGGGCGGGGCCCTCCTTCGCGGCGTACACACCGGGCAGCGCTTCCCTGTTGCGGGAATAGTGCTCGATGGCGGACACCGCCCGCAGGGCCCGCTCCCTTATCGCCATCTCGTGCGCGTCGAGGAACGCCCGTCCGGCCAGCGCCTGTCCGTCGACCGTGGGCAGTGGGTACGAGTGGATGTCGGTGTCGGGGAAGACGGTCCCGTCCGTGGCCCTGACGGTGGCCGCCGGGTCGTCCGGGACCCGTCCCGGATCGGCGGGGATCCAGGTCCCGGTCGGAACCCTCTTGCCCTCCTCGGAGGCCGGCGTGGCCAGGAACGGCACCCGGCGGCCGTCCGGACCCTCCACGAGCCGCAGGTCGCCGTAGGTGAACCAGGCACGGGCGTCGATGCGGTCAGCGATCATCCGCGCGAGGGCCTCGTTGCGGCCGTCCATCTCCTCGATCAGGACCACCACGGGCGCGCCCTGCGGCCGTTGCGGGTCGTGCAGCACCAGTTCGACGAACTCCTCGTCCGACACCGGTTTTCCGCCCGCCAGCAGCAGTCCCTCGTCGTTGCGTTCGGCCACCACCGTGTAAGCGGCGGCCCCCCAGGGCGCGGGGTAGACGCCCTGGAGATCGGCGACCACGTCCATGCGAAGGCGGATACCGGCACGTCCGGTCCAGTTCCTGCCGTACGGCGCACCGCCGGGTTCGCTGAGCAGCCCGGTCTGCCGCGAGTAGTCCTCTCCGGTCAGCCCATAGGCGGCGATGGCGTCCAGGCTGCCGGCCCGCCTCCGTCGATGAGCACTGCTCGCGATGGTGAAGGCCTCATAGTGCCGGGCCGCGTCCACCGGCGCGTCCGGCGCCAGATGCAACAGCATCCGGGTGATGCCCTCCAGGTCCAGGCCGGCGCGGAAGCGGGGGTGCCCGTGGCGCGCCGATTCGATGACGCGCAGCGCGTTGAACAGTTGGTTGCGCAGGGTCTGCGGGAGCGGCTGGGAACCGAAGGTGGCGTCGATGAGTGCCCACAGTTCCTGCAACCGGCGCTGGACGGCGTCGTCGGTGGGCGGCGGGGCGGCGGCGGACCGTGCCTGCGGTCCCGGCACCGGGGGCGGGACCGGCAACGGCGCGGGAGTGTGCGGCTGCGGCGTGTGTGCGCCGACGGTGCCGTCCCACAGGGCACGAACGGCCACGTAGGAGTCACCGTCCTCGCCCGGGCCGCCCTCGGCGACGTCCCACAGCGCACGGGCACGGGCCAGCGCCTCGTTCTCGACGTCGGTGGCCTCGACGGGGTTGACCTCCGCGGGACGGACACCGCGGGGACGGACGGGTTCGACGCTGCGCGGATGACGGGGCCGGGGCGGGGGACCCTCGCCGTACAGGCGGCGCATCAGGTCGTACATGTCCGGCTGGTGCCGGCGCACCCACTCCGGACCGTCGTTGTTGCGCCGCCTCCCGGTGTACGGATCGGACCCGCCGTTGGCCATGAGGTAGACGTTGGTGAGCTGGGCGAAGAACTCGCGCTCGTCGCGGCTGCTGTAGTTGGGGGCACTGCGGCGGCCGTCGGCGTCGTAGCCGTAGAGGTCGCCGTCGGGCCAGGAGCCCGCCTCCCCGGCCTGCTCGGTGGCCCGGTAGGCGTCGGTGACGCGCTGCCGGTCGGTGGGGTCCAGGGGGTCCAGGCCGTAGAGGTGCACGAGGTGGGCGATCTCGTGCACGGTGGTCGAGTAGCCGTCGGCCTGGGCGGACTCGACGGTGGGGACCGTGGTGCGCTCACCCAGCAGGTTCTCCTCGGTGACGGCCGCGCTGCGCAGGCCGGCGCCGCGGACGCTCTCCCAGGGACGGCCGTCGTCGGTGACACCGCCCCGCAGTTCGCGGAAGGCGTCCAGGGACGTCATCGCCTCGCTTCTGGGCACCACCACGACCCGCGAACCGCCCTTGAGCAACCGCGCCGCGACGTCGGGGTCCTGGAGCAGCCGGGCGACCTGGGCACGGGCCCGGTCACCGGCGGAGACGGGCTGCTCGACCCCGTCGGGCACCTGCGTCATGAGGCGCGCCGCGACCGAGGCGAACTCGGCCGGCTCGAGCCCGGCGCGCAGGGCGTCCACGAGCACGGGGTCACCGGCCAGCCGCTCCCGGTGCGCGGGCGGCAGCGACGCCAGCGTCGCGTCACGGTCGGCGGCGGACATGCCGGGCAGCCGTGCGGCGAGCGCCCGGACCGGGTCCGCGGTCACCTCCGGAAGGACCCGCAGCCCGTCGGCGAGCGCGGTCAGCCCGGCGTGCAGCGCGGGCAGGTCGGCGTCGGTGGCGCCGAGGGCCCTCCAGGTCTTTTCGTGGCGGACGAGGGCCTCGCGGTCCAGGGCGGCGGAGTCGAGCAGTTCACTGAGCCGTACGGCGAGGGAGCCGGCGGCGCCGGCGGGGCGCGCGGAACGGTAGGCGTCCTCGCGCGCGAGAACCGACGCGATCGTACGGGGGCCGTCGGCGGGGACGCGGTGCAGCACCCACAGCAGGTCGAGGAGGTCGCGTCCGCGCAGCTCCGGGTCGGTCCCGGTGGCCAGGGCGAGGGCGGCGTCGGCCAGGGAGTCCGCGGGCGCCGGCACGGTGAAGCCGTCGGCCGTGACCGTGCCGGCGACCGGCCGGTCCACCGCCGTGACCGTGATGTCGACGCCGTCCACCGACAGGTCGAGAACCCGATTGTCGCCCGTGCCGGTCCGGACCCGTACCGACGCTCCGGGCAGCTCCCGCGCCAGCGCCGCACGTATTCCGGCGGCGGCGGGCGGGGTGTCCGCGGACAGCTGGAACTCCACGGCGCCCAGCGGCCGGGACTGGCCGAACTGCACCCGGCCGCGGGCGGCTCCGGCCAGCACCACCGGGTGGCCGAGGCCGTGCAGCACGGCACCGACGCGGCGCGCGACGTCCAGTTTGCCGGTGTCGTCGCCGGACGGCGCGGTCGGCCTGGAAGCCCCGGCTCCCTTCAGGGGACCGGGAACGCGGTGGTCGGCCGGGGTGACGGTAACGGCCGCCGGCGGGGCCGCGGGCCGCGGGGCCTGCGGGGGTTCCGTCAGCGGGGCCGGAGACGAGGCGGGACCGGGTGCGGCAGCGGGGGCAGGGCCGGGCGGGACCGCGCCGCCGAACCGGTCGAGGGGTGCGGCGTCGCTGCCGTCGTAGTGGTTGTCGCCGTTGTAGTAGACCTCGGTCCGCAGCCTGGCGTGCTCGGGCCCCACGGTGCTGATCCGCCGGGCGCCCGACGGGAACCACCGCACCACATCGACCTGCATGTCGAACGCGTGCGCGATAAGGGGCAGGAAGGCCTCTCCCTCCGGCGTTTCCCAGTGCTGCTCCCAGTGGTCGACCGCGTTCTGGAGCGCGGCCAGTTCCGCCGCGTCCAGCGGCGCGGTGCTCAGCGGGTAGACGACACCGAGCAGGTGGGCCAGCGCGCTGTCGTCGAGGTCGGCGGGCGCCGGCAGCAGACCGTGTTCCTCGAGGTACTCGAACATCTCGCGCCGGCTCAGGTCCTCGGCTTCCGTCTCGAGGAGGATCCGGGTGAACTCCGTGGGGACGCCGGGGTCGACGGGTTGCGACGCCATGAGGGCGTCGACGTACCGCCTCAGCGTCTCGCCGGGATCGAGAGCCTCCGGCACGGGGATGGACCGGACGCCGTGCCGGGCGAGCTGGGCGAGCATCTCGGCCCGGTCCATTCCCTTGACGCGTGGGGCGAACGTGGCGTCGGGGGTCCGCCGGAACTGGCCGATGATGTGCGGGTGCAGGCGGCCCTCGCTGCGGCGCACGTAGTCCGACACGGAGGCCAGCATGGCGCGGAGCACGACCTGCGGAGGACTCGCGGGGGATCTGCGGCTCTGGGAAGGGGTCACGGCCTGGCGCCGCAGCTGATCACGTACCGCGTCGGGATCCGCGAGCCACTCGTACGCGGCGGGGTCGGTGGAGGCGAGACCGTTCAGGCGGCTTCGAAGGTGCACGGAGGCGCCGGCCATGACGGAGTAGGGGAGGCACACACCGGTGGCGGGCATCGGTACTCGGCGGCCCCGCACGCGACCGCTGCCGGTCGTCGCCGGCCCGGGGCCCTTCTCCCCGTTCCCCCGCACGGCCGGAACACCCGTCGCCGGGGCTTCCGGTCCTGCGGCTTCCGCTTCCGGGTTCCGGACGGCCGGGGCCACGGTCGGTACCGGCTCGGCCTCCGGCGCTGCGTCCTTCCGCCCGCTCGGTACGTCCGGTACCGCCGGCCCCTCCTTCGGCTCGACGGCGGGCGGGACCTCGGACGCGGGATCCGTCGGTGCGGTGTCCTTCGGCGCGGGGCTCTTCGGCACGGTGCCCGTCGGTGCGGTGTCCGTCGGTGTGGTGCCCACCGGCGCGGGAGCGGGCTCCGCCGACGGGGTCGGGCCCTGGGACTCGGTCTCACTCCGGGGGCGGGTTTCGGCCGGCGTCACGAGAGTCCCGTCGTCGGCTACGGGATCCTGCGACGCCACGGTCCCGGGCGCGGGAACCTCGCCGGGCTCCACCTCGGGCACCACGGGCCCCGAAGTCCCAGGCACGGGGTTCTCCGTCTGAGTGCCGTTCGGGGTTGTTTCCCGGGGCGGGGTGTTCTCGGGCTCGGTGGTGGGGCGGGGCGGTCTGAGGAAGGGGCCCAGGACGGGGTCGTCCTCCAGCCCGTCCGCCAGTCGGCCCGTAGCCTTGTTCACCGGCAGCATGCCGTAGAAGCCCGCCGGCACCTTGATCCGCACCGTGCCGAACGGTCCGCGGACGACGGCGGTGACCCCGAAGCGGTAGAGCCGGTAGGGCCGCTTGCCCTCCTTGTTGCGTTCGTCCGTGTCGCCCAGCGCGCCGCTGCGGCTCTCGCTGTCCATCCACGCTTTGAGCTCGAACGGCATGCGCTCGAACATCCTGTCCTCGTCCGCATGACCGCCGCCCTCGGGACCGAGCGAGAAGCTCCAGCCGCTGCCCTCCTCGTGCTCGTGCTCGGGCTCCTCGTCGGACTGCTTGTACCCGCGCTGTTTGACCAAGGTGCCCTCAGCAGGGCCCAGGATGTCGGCGCTGTCCAGTTCCAGACCCACCAGGGCGTGGCGGTCCCCCATCGGCAGCTCGTACTTGTGCTCCAGCAGCTCCTTGATGCGCGGCCGCATCATGTTGCTGCTGGCGTAATGGGTGTAGAGCACACCGGCGACCCTGGTGACCGGGTCCAGGCCTCCGATCGTCGGCGGTTTGCCGATCCGGGTCTGCGGAGGCGTCCGGTGCCGTACGGCGGTCAGCTTGGCCCAGCGCTCGATGGGCACGGCGGCGGGCACCGTCCAGGGATGGAGGTCCTCCAGGAACGTTCCCCATGCCTCTGCCGAACTCAACGGAACCCTGGGCTGCGCCGTGTCCGTGGCATCCGTGGCCTGAGGCTGCGTCGCGTCCGTGGCCTGAGGCTGCGTCGCGTCCGTGTCGGACTCCGGCTGCTCCCAGATGACCTCGGTCTCGCGTGGTGCGGCGAGATCGAGGGGCCACTGGGGCTGCTGGTCGGTCTCGTGGGTGAGGTGACGCGGTACGAGCAGCCGCACGGACCCGTTCACCAGTTGCCCGGGGCCGTCACCGGGATCACGCCAGACGAAGACGCGTTTGCCGCGCTCCGGGTCCGCGCCGTCCTTGAAGACCCTCTCGTACTTGTTCACCCCGCGTGAGCGCATGGTGAGTATCGCCGGGAGTTCCGTGGACATGCCCATCTCGATACGGAACGCGACGACGTCGTGATCGAACTCCTCCGAGGAGTCCTGGGCGTTGACACGGTAGATCTCGACCGTCTTGCTGGTCTCCTTGTCCACCGTCTTGGTCTCGTCGCTGTACTCGGCACCCACCTCGATGCCCCCGTGCCCGTGCTCGTCTCCGGCACGGGCGCGCACATCGACACCACCGCTGAACGACAGACCCGACTCCTGCTCGTTCTCCTCGGCCGTCACCGCTTCACCGCGCAGGGTGAGCTTCGTCTTGTCCCGGTACTGCTGCCCCTTGGGCTTGTCGATGCGCACCACGGTGACGTTCACCCACAGGTAACGCGTGGTGCCCCACGGACCGGGCACCGGGAACCAGCGGAAGTGACCCTTGTTGGTCAGGGCGTGCCACTCCGTCTGCAGGGCATCCGAGGAGAACGACTTCTTCAGGGACCTCTGGAGGAGGTTGGGGCGCGGGGCCGTGCCCGGTGACTTCTCGGTGGGGATGATCCCCCTGGCACGCAGGCGGTCGTTGATGGCGTCCAGGACACCGTCGGCCCTCACGATCTCCGGGTGCGAGACACCCGGCACCAGACCGGTGTCCAGATACGTCCGAGACACCACCGGTGCCGGCGTCGACTCCGTCGCGGGTACCGGTACTGGTTCCGTTTCGGATGCCGGTTCCGTTTCGGGTGCCGGCGTCGACTCCGTCGCGGGTACCGGAGCCGTCTTCGTCTCGGGTGCCGGAGCCGCTGCTGCGTCTCCCTGCTCCTCCTGCTGATTCGCCTTGTCCGCCGCCGCCTTCCCGACGTCCTTGATCAGCTGTTCGATCCCGTGGTCGAAACGCCCCCGGTACTTCCTCGACTGCTCCTCGCCCAGCTTCTCACTGTCGAATGTGTGCGCGAAGTCAATGAGCTTGACCTTCGTGGAGGCCGCCTGGCTCCCCTCCTCCGGCTCCAGGTCCACCGCGATCAGCACGCTCGCCGCGACGAAGGAGAGACCGGATTCGTCGGCGGCCCGCCTCACCTGCTCCAACTGCCCCGCCAACGTCTCGTAGACGTCGGCTTCCTCCGAGAACTCCCGTACATTGCGCTCGGACCGTATGCCGTTGACCAGTCGCGAGTCTCCCAGGCCTGTGCCGCCGACCGTGCGATATCCGCGGTGTGCCGATCCGGTCATCATGTCGGCGAACTTCAGCCTGCTCTTCTTCCTCCAGGCGGCCGACGCTCCCAGAGCGAGCAACAACTCCTGCCTGCTCGCTGTACTCTCACCCACCTTGATGTCGAGGAGCTTCGGCTTCCTCATCCCGCGGGTCAGGTTCTCGATGTAGACGTGGGTCGAATCGTCACCGCTCGTCCGGGGGTCCATCGCCTTCGCGGTCTCGGCCGAGTACGAGTTCGGGACGACTCCCTCCAGAGCGGGATGCCTGCCCGCACGCATCTCCCCGTAGAACTCTGCCTCCGCCTCGTTCGTGGGCTTCTCCAGGAAGAGTCCCTCGGCCCTCTTCTTGATCCCTCCGTGTCCCCCGGCCGCCTCCTCCGCCGGCTGCACGACCGCTCCGGACCTCGTTTCCCCAGTCTCGGGTGCCGGCGCCGGCTCCGGTTCCGTTTCGGGTGCCGGTGGGAGGAGGTCGGTCATGCGGCGCTCGGGGACGAGGAGGTCGAGGGCCTCCTGGGCGCTCAGGTACCGGGTCTCCTCGGTGAGTTTGTCATTGCGCCAGCGTATGTAGGTCAGTTCGAAGACCGGGGTGGAGCGGACCGTGTGCACGGGACCGCCGTAGGTGGCCCGGGTGATGTCGATGCGCCCGTCGGTGTTGCCGCTTCCCCGGCCCCAGCCCTTGGTGAGGGAGGCGTGGCCGACCACGTTGAGCCGCCCGCCGGGGCCGGTGGGATGGTCCTCGTGGCTGGCGTCGGAACCGAACCGCATCTGCGGGCCGACGGAGGCGGTCACCCCCAGCCCGTTGTCGACGTCTTCCTCGCCCGCGTGGTCCTGACTGCCCTTCGCGTACTGCTCGACCTCCACGTCCGGACTCGCCCCGAGGTCGTCCGGGTCATGGACGTGGATCTTCAGCCGCAGTGCCTGCTTGACGTTCCCGTCCTTCGGCAGCTCCGTCTCATAGCCCCCCTTTCGGACCGCTTCGCCGAAATGCTCGGCGAGGAAACCCGGATGGGCCAGGTCCCGGATCTCCTGCGGCCAGCCCGCCGGATTATCCAGCCACGCCTGCCGCAGGGCCTTCTTCGCCGCCCCCGGGAACATCTTCTCCGCATACATCCGGGCGCCGAGCTGGGCCAGTTCCGGCATCAGGTGGAAGGCCGGGTAGACCCCCTGGGCACCACCGGAGAAGTCCAGCCTGGGACGCTTGTCATCCGGCGGCCCGGGCAGCTCCTTCACGCCCGTCGCCTGCAGCTGCCGCACCTTCTCCGCCGTCACGGGCTGCTTGGAGGCATGCTCCTCCGGGACGACGACCCGCGCCACGAACGGAACGCGCCCACTGAGGTACCGGTGCTTGCCGGCGGGCCTGACCGTCCACTCCATGCCCATCAGATAACGGTGCTCGTCGACCCACGAGCCGGTCTCCGTACGGCGGTAGGTCCCCGAACCACCGCTCAGCTTGTCGCCCTTCCCCTTGCCCCTGCGCCACACACCACGTATCGCTCCGAACTGGAAACGGATGGGAGGTACGGTGAAACGCAGCCCCAGGAACGAGAGGTCGATCTCCGGGACGGCCAGCCGGGCACCACCACCGCCCGCCACACCGACCTTCCATCCCGTGCCGCGGCTGCCCCCTACCTTTCCCCCTTCCGCAGCCCGCGTGTTGACCTTCATGCGGTAGTCACCGGGGCGCGGGGATCCGTCCTCGGCGACCGGTTCGGCCATCGGGTTGGGACCGTCGATCCGGTTGCCCCACACCGCTTTGGCGGCCACCTCGTACTCGCGCCCGCCCACCTCGATGGTGCGGTAGACGCCCAGCAACGCTCCGTTCAGATCGCCCTCGACCGCGGGACGGCCGTAGAAGGCCGCCAGGTCCCGGTCCGCGGCGGCCCAGTGGCTCTTCTGCGCCTTCTCCTCACCGACGTCCATGACGTGCAGCTGCTCGATGGCGTCCCGCAGATCCTGCTGCAAGGACTCCACGCCGGGCAGCGCGGTCGGCACACCGAATCCGAGACCCTTGCGGGCCGCCAACGACAGGGGCTCCCGCGGATGAGGCTTCAACAGGTCCTTCACCCGGCTCACCACCATGCGGAACCGGAACGGCGGCAGCTTCGTGGGCAGCCTCCGGACCTTGCGCGGCTTCGACAGCGCGGGAACACGGTGCCGCGGCGCGTCCTCGCCCCCGGACTCCGGACGCAGATCCGACGTCCAGCCCTTGCCCACGATCCGCTTCACGAAGTGAGCGGCTTCCCGCTTGGGAACGCTCACCTCACCCACCGTCGTCTCCCGCACCGGAGCGATCTTGTGCGTGCTCGACTCCAGGTTCAGCTCGATACGCAGCCCGGCCCGGTAGCGGGACTGCTCCGCGAAATCGTTCAGAACCGTGTGACTGAGACCGGACGTGTCCAGGGAGTGACCCACGTTCCGCTTCAGATCCAGGACCGCGCCGAACGCGGGCACCAGGCCCGTCAGCTCCGCACCCGCGGAGTCGTCGCCGTCCGCAGGGGACCCGGGGGTCAGGTCGCCACCGGCACCGGCGTCACCACCGCCCATACCTGCACTGTTGTAACCGAAACCCAGACCACCGTCCGTGCCCCCCTTACGGTCAGCGGTGCTGCTGTCACCCACACCGATGTCGTCCCGGGTGCCGATCTTGCTGTCCCCCAGATACTGGAGACTGTCGATCTCCCGGCGGATCCTCAGATGCCCCCGGAACTTCTTCACCAGCGGCCCGGACACCTCGATCGTGTTCGACGAGTCACCGCTCGCCCACCACAGGTACCGGCTCCGGGCCGTCGTCTCCGTCAGGAAGCCCTGCGCCCGGTCCATCTTCGCCTGCACCAGGATCTTCCGCGCCACCGGAGCGGGCAGCCCCGCGGCCAGCATGTTGCGGTGCAGGGCCGCGATCGCCGGGGTGAGATTGACCGCCTGGAGCAGCTCCCTGGCCTGGGAAGGCCGCGCCGTACGGCCGGCGGGCGGCCGGGCCGCCTCCGGCGCCCGCTCGTCGGGGCGGTGCCCCTTCGTCCCCGTGTAGGCGGTCGGCACGTCGACGTGGAGCCGGTCGGGCACGGTGACCTGATGCTGCGGGGTGGGGGTCGCGTCCTCGCCGTTGACGTACACCTGCATCTTCAGGCCCGCGTCGAAACGGCTCAGGTCGTTGATGAAGGGCTTCCGCCCCGACAGCACCGTACGCAGCCAGCCCCGCGACTTGCTCTGCGAGGAACCTATCTTGAACTGCGGCAGCGCCAGCGCCGCCGCCGAGGCGAAAGCAGTCGCCCCCAGGTTGAACAGGGTGAACAGTACCGAATCGACTCCCACACTCGACTCGTGACCGCTGCGCCCTCCCGTCGCGGTGGAACCGAAACCGACCGGATACTCCGAGACGTCCCCCTTGGGCGTCGGGATGCTGGACAGACCGTTCAGCACCGGACGCAGCCACACCAGACGGCCGTCGACGACCAGGGTCCGGCCGGCCGCCAGGATGTCGTCCCACTTCTTGGGGTCGGTCGTCAGCAGCAGGTCACGCACCGCGTCCTTGATCCCCGCGCGCAACGCCGTGTGCGGGCCGGGGCCCTGCAGGTCCAGGCGCGAACTGATCTGCTCCGCCCACTCGTCCGCCCGCTCCCGCGAGAAATCCACGTCCTTCGTCGACTTCGCGACGACGACCTGCCCCATCGCACCGTACGCGAAGTACCAGGGCGACGGATCCAGGCCCCCGCCGGCCTCGACATCCTCACCCTCGGGGGTCGTCAGCACGATCTGCGGAACCGAGGATCGCTCCGGCTCCGGCGGAACGTCGGCCGGTTCCTGGAGGGAGGCGTCGAGCTGCGGAAGAGACGCGTCGAGCTGCGGGAGGACACCGTCCAGGTCCGGCAACGGACCGTCCAGCCCCGCCACGTCAACACCGAGATCGGGCAACGGACCGTCCAGCCCCGCCACGTCAGCACCGAGATCGGGCAACGGACCGTCGAGGCCGGACACCACGCCGTCCAGGCTCGGCAGTGGGGCGTCGAGCCCTCCGGCCGGTCCGGGATCGAGGAGGTCGGCGAGAGAGGAGGGTGCCTCGGACGCGACCTTCGTCTCGCCCCGGGCCGCGAACGTGACGCCTGCCGCTCCGTTCCCGCCGGTCTGCGTGCCAGTGCCCGGCGCGGCGAGGTCGCCGGGCCGGACGGTCGCCCAGTCGTCCGCCGCGGGACGCCCCGGCACACTGGGCAGGAGGCCGAGGTAGCTCGGCTGTGACGCCTGGGCCGGGGCCAGTCCCACCTGGCTCCGCGAAGCCCAGACGGTACGCCCGGTCCCGGCGCTGACGACGGCCCGCGGATCGGCGTTCGGGGTGCCGGTGCCGGCCGGTGCGCGGACTGCCGCCCACGGGACGGCCAGGACGACGTCCGTGGTGTCCTGCGGGCGTTCGTCCAACACCGGGTCGACTGCCAGCAGTTCGGCGACTTCCTCGTAGGGGACCCGGACGTCGATGCCGCCGGGCAGGCTCATGAGGAGGTGATCCGGACCGCCGTCGGCCCACACCAGGTAGGCCGGCGACTTGCCGGGTGCGCTCCACGGCGGTTTCTCCCACCCCACGTTCTGGTATCCGCCGCCCGGTGTGTCGGCGACCACGAGGACGGTATCGGTGGCCGTGGCCGGATCCGTGGGCGCGTCCGCGGTCCGTGGAATCGGGCGCCAGCGCCGTCCGGTCGGCGCCCCCGTGGGGTCGCGCAGCAGCGTCTCCGGTGCGAGGGCGCCCAGTGTCTGGAGGTGGAAGGCGCCCAGTTCGACCAGGTTGTCCACGTCGACACCGACGGCCGCCGCCTGCGCCACCAGGTACAGCAGGTCCGGCCGCCGGGAGGGATCCGGCCGGTCCAGGTGGAGCAGTCTGCCGGTGAGGGCGTCCGGGTCCGGCGTCCTGCTCTCCCATTCCAGGGCTTTCACCATCGCCCAGAACAGCCGGGCCCGCTCCGGATCCCCGATGCCCGTCACGCCCGGGTCCTGCCTGAGGACGTGGGCGGCCACGCTGTCCAGCTCCGCAGCCGACAGACCACCCCACCACTGAGCGGCGGCGGTCACCCGCGGCAGGGCGACGAAGTCGGTGAGCACGGTGTCCGGTCGCAGGCGTACGGCATCGGCGGCCCGCAGCAGCAGGGACCGGTAGGCGTCGGGGCCGGGCTCGCCCGGCTGCTGCGCCCGGGCCGCCCGCTCGAACAGGTCCATGCTGAACGGGCCGTGGTCGCGCAGCGTCGGATCGGCCTCGCGCATGGTCTCCAGCGCGCCGGCCCCGGCGAGGAGATCACCGTACCGGCTGTCGTCCTCGATCTCCGCGCCGAACACCTGCCGCAGCGCGCGGACCAGTCGCAGCGCCGTTTCCCGGGTCGTGTCCGGGACCGGTTGCGCGGGATCGGTGTGCAGACCCGCCGCACGGGCGCGATCGTCGAGCATGTCACCGACGGGTTCCGGACGGTGCACCACCCACTTGCTGCGCCGCCCCCGCGAATCCGTGTCGATGCCGTAGACGTACCTCTTGGCGCCCCGCGGCTGGATACGCACCACGCCGGTGGCGCCGTACACATGGCGCTTGGTCTCGTTGGAGACGTGCTGGCTCTCGCTCACGACCGCCAGCGGGTCGGGCACGAAGACGTCGTCGATGCCCCTGCGGGGACGGACCACACCCGGCGGAGTCGCGCTGAAGCACGGCACCATCAGGATGCCGTGGTCCTTGGGGAGCCGTGCCAGGCTCGGACGACGCTTGAGCATTCCGCCGGTCTCCCGGCCCCGGCCACGGTGGGACGGGTCCGACACGGTCGGCAGCATGGTCGAACCGGGCCGGCCATGCCCGCCGAAGACGTACACCGGCTTGCCCGCGAACAGCACGGGCTCGGCGTCCTTCGCCCACTTCTGCGTCGTCGGGTTGTAGTGCCACAGCTCCGTCGACTCCGTCGACTTCCGCAGGACGTGCAACAGTTCCGGAGCCTCGGAGTCCTCGAACACGGCCCGGCCGATCGGCCCCCGGGCGGTGACGATGGTGTGGGACAACTGCTCGCGCTCCCAGGCCGGGGCGTTCGCGGCTTCAGCCGGATCGAGCACCTGGCCGGGGGTGCTGCGGATCCAGTCGGCGTGCGGCAGTCCGCCGCCGGACCACAGGGAGACGACGTGCGGCCCGGACGGGTCCTCCTTGGACGTCTCCACCCGGCCGTTGGCCGACCAGACGTCCCGGCCGACGCGGTCCGCGGCCCGGCGCGGCAGCTCCAGCCCCCGGGAGCCGGCGTCGGGAATGAGCAGCACCACGGGGACGTCCGTCGGCAGTCTGCTCAACGCCGAATCGAGCATGAGCAGTTCGACGAAGACATCGATCGGCACCGGACGCGGGGCACCGTCGTAGCCGCGTACGACGATCCGCTCGTGGTCGCCCTCCGCCATCACCACGTACGGATCCGGCTCACCGGGCCGGTGCCAGGGCGCGGCCTCCACGTCGTAACGGTCCAGAGTACCGTCGGCCCTGCGGGTCACCCTTCCGGTGCTGGTGATGTCCGGACCGGTGATGACGGTGCCGGTCCAGTTGCGCCCCCGGGTCCGGCCAGTCAGCGTACGGCTGCCGGCGAGGACACCCTGGAGCCGGAGGTGGAGAGCGGCGAGGGCGGCCAGGCTGCCCGCCGACTCCGCCGCCGGATCCGTCGCCACCCTGAACAGGTCGTCGCGATGCGCGTGGGTCACCGGAGCGGACGAGTCCAGGAGCAGCACCCGGCGGGCCACGGCGTCCAGGGCGAGTGGGCCGTCACGCAGAGCGGGGTCGGCCAGACGGAGCCGGTCGAGGCGTGCCACGGCGCCGCGGAGATCGGGGTACCTCCGGTCCGTCTCGATGCCGGGGCCGAACACGCCCGTCAGCACCTGCTGATGAATCTCCTCGGGGGTCGGTGACGGGGACGCCTGAGGCGAGGCGTTCATGGTCACATCGCCGTCGGACGGGGAGGCTCCGACGTTCGAGCCGTCGTCGTCCTTCCGGTCCGTGATCATGTCGATCGAGTCCGGGGAACCGGGCGGTGAGGAGGACTCGGCAGTGACTCCCGCCGGGGCTGGGGAACTGAACCGCAACGCGTCGACGACGGTCGGCGGCGGCTCCGCCGGGGAGTCGAGGACCGGCAGTTCTCCGGATTCGGTGCGGACGGGCCGGAAGGGCGGCGGGACGTCGGAGGCCGGCGCGGTGCCGGTCTCCCGCTCGGTATCGGTCCGAGTCCCGGTATCGGTATCGGTGTTCGGCACGGTGGTGGGCGGGCCGGACTGCTCGGACTCCTCGGCCGTGGGGGTGCGGACGTCGTCAGGGGTGACGGCGTCGGTGTCCGCGGGGGTGGTGACGGGCTGGCCGGACGGGGTGGTCTGCGATCGCTGCTGCGGGGTGGCGTTCGGCGTGCCGGACGTCGGGGAGGTGACGGTCGACGGGGTGGGCGCGGCGGCGGGCGTGGTGGGGGCGGAGGCCGCGAGAAGCGTTGCCGGGGGCGGCTGCTCCTGGCCGCCGGGCGTGTACCGGGTTTCGGGTGTCGTGACCGTCGCCGGGGGTGCGGCGCTCTCCTCCGTGCTCCGGTCCACGTCGGCGCTGTCGGCGCTGTCGACGTGGGGGATGGTCGTGTCCTCGTCCGCCGACCGCTGGCGTTCGGGTGCGGGCCGGGTCTCGGGGCTCGCGGTGGCGTCCGGAACCCCGGTGACATCGGGGTTGTTCCGGGTGTCGTCCGTGCGCTCGGTGAGCGGTGTGTTCGTGTCGTCGTCCGCCCACGACCGGTCTTCGGACTCGTCCGGTACGAAAGCGTTGCCGCCCGGCTGGGTCGCGGAAGGTCCCGGGGCGGACGAGCCGACGGTGGCGGGCCTGTTCGCCGGCAGGCCGTTGTCCGTGCCGTTGTCCGTGCCGTCGGTCGAGCCGGGTCCGGGAACCGTGGCAGGCGGCGGGTTGAGCGTGGAGATGATGCTGTCGGTGTCCAGGTTTTCCGAGGCCGACGGTGTGTTCCAGCCGACAGCGGGGGCCGGGACCGTGCGGTCGAGGCCGTCCACGCCCTGGTTCCGGTAGGGGTCCTCGTACAGGTCCGAGGAGGCGGACGTGTACGACGGTTTGCCCGCGCCCGTCACTCCCGCCCCGGACGACACGCCGGTTCCGCCGTACGCGGTGACGCCGTTGCCGGCGAAGGGGTCAGGACCGTAGTCCGAGACATCCGAGACGGCGGAGGCATCACTGACGTCGCTGAAGACGGACGAGACGTCGCTGACGTCGCTGACGTCACTGATGTCGCTGTAGACCGACGCCACGTCGCTGACGTCACCGGCGGACGAGCCGCCGCCGTCACCACCGGGAGGGTGCGGCGGCGTGTACGGCGACGTGTACGGGGCGCTCCAGACATCGGTGGTGGAGACGGTGGCGGGCCGGGGCGACGGAGCGGCGACGGGGTCGTGGTTCTCGTCGTCGTACGGGTCGCCGTTCCCCGCGCCCGGCAGGCTGTTGACGTTGCCGGGGCCGAGGTCGAGGTTGTGGAAGAACTTGTCGTGCAGGAACTTTCCGCCGAACTCCACGCCGCTGGAGAACGCTGCGGAGATCAGGCCGCTGATGCCCCCGCTCAGGAACGTGCCGGGGCTGAAGGTGAACGTGCCCATGAAGACCAGGTTGGTGAAGCCCTCGGCGAAGGTTTCCGCCTGTCCCTCGTTGATGAAGCTGAACGGGAGTTCGGACGCTTCTTTCCAGAAGTGGTTGTTCTTGAAGATCTTGTTGATGAACTTCGCGCCGAACTCACCGAAGATGCTCGCGAAGAATCCCGCGACCATCCCCGCGAACGCCGACTGCCCGACGTTCTTCCAGTCGATCTCCTTGCGCCGGAGGTCGACGGCATCCGGCGCGGTCATGGAGATCAGCTGCGAGGTGAAGGTGACGAACGCCTCCTGGAGCGCCTCCAGCACCATCGACAGCGGCGTGGGAACCGCGTGTCCCAGCCGCTGGAAGATCAGCAGCATCGCGAGCGCGGTACGCGACTTGACGACGATGGCCTGGGTGAGCGACGTACCGCCGGTGAACACGGCCAGTGCGGCGAGCAGAGCCAGTTCGATGTTCATCAGGATGAACTCGATGAGGACCTGGTACTTCCCCTCGGACAACTGGATCGAGCGGTCCACCTGCCGGGACCCGAGCTCCCGGAGTTCGTTGGAGAGATTCCTCAGGTGGTTGGTGTCGTTGTCGTCGACGAAGAGCCTCAGCGCGGCGACGAACTGCTCGGCGACCCGCGGCGGGAGCGATCTGCCCGCGGTCTCGATCGCTCCCGCCAACGCGTCGGCCAGGCGGTCGATGTCCTCCGCGAGCCGGTTGTAGGGGCTACGGCTTTCGGCTCCCAGGTCCTCGTTGCCCTTGCCGATGTTCGCACCCACCCAGGCCTCGATGAACTCCTGCAGGCCGGGCGGGAACATGATCGCCATTCAGTGCCTGTTCCCGCTCTCCGCACCGTGGGCGTCGATGGCGTCGCTCGCCTGGAACGACGGCCGCTGCACGTGCTCGCGCTGCGCGGCGAGCGCGTCGACCAGCGCCAGGAACGCACCGGTGATGTCCATGACCGTGGTCCGCACCTGCTCCTGTTCCCGCCGCACCTGCGGACCGACGGCATTGGCGAACTCGTCGTCGCCGCCCTCCTCGCCCCACCAGCCCGCGTACTCGGCGCAGCCGCTCTCGAACCTGGGCAGCGCCTCCTCGCTGTACTGCACGGCGTTGTCGACGTGCTTGGACCCCTTCCGGATCCCCTCGACATCCGCGAAATACCCATCGGCCATGACTACGCCCCCTCCTGCCGTTCCCGTCGCCCGTCCGCCGTGCCGTGCACCGGCGGGGCGGCGGGCTCCTCGTCGTCCTCGACGATCTCGTCGCGGAGCCGGCTCATCGCCGTCGGCTCCTTCGTCACGGAGGTCTCGCGGAGCAGCGATCCGAAGATCGACTCCCAGTCGACCCCGGTCCGCTCCGGGGCACCCCACATGGTCATCCTGGTGAGCGGCTCAAGGGTGTCGACGACCCGGCGGGCCATCTCGGCCCGCGCCTTGTTCGCGGCCTCCAGCACGGCCGCGGACAGCTGGGCCGCCGCCATGGTGCGGTACTTGCCGTCGAGGAACTCCAGGCTGGTCAGTTCCCCCTTCGCACCGACGGACACCCGGACCGACCGGTCCGCCGAGCGGGCGGTGGCCGACGCCGAGTCCAGTTCCCTCCGTGCCGAGTCCGCGGCCTTCTCCGCCGCTTCGAGGCGGGCCATCGCCTGGGCCACCCGGTCCTCCATCGGCTGACTCATCCCGTTCACCTTTCCGTCAGCGCCCCAGGGCCTGCGGCGCGCCGCCCTCGTCGGTGCCCCAGACGTCCTCGTCCTCGGTCAGCCATGTGGTCCGTTCCCTGTCCCCGCTCTCCGTCTGCGGCCTGCCCTCCCCCGCCCCGCCCATGCCGCCCATGGGCGGCATGAAGGGCATGCTGCTGCTGGTCTGCGTGCCCCTGGGGACCACGCGGTGTTCCTCGTCGCCGGCGGCCGACGTGCCGGCCGTCCGGCCGGACCGGGTGACACCGGGCTCGATGACGTTCCTGGTACGTTCGCCGGCGCTGCCGCCGCCCTCACCACCGGCGCCCCGCGTCATCGGCGGGTACATGCCGGGCGACCCCGACCCCGATCCCGTGCCGGTGCCGGCGCCCGCCATGGCGTCGCTGCCCGCCGGGCGGCCCAGTGCCGAGGCGAGGTCGTCCTGATTGTAGAGGTTGTCGTTGAACACGGAGGAGTACATCGAGTCGGCCGCGGCAGCCCCGTTGATGGCGGCCAGACCGGGGGGTTCGGAGAGGTCGGCGATCCGCTGACGGATCTGCTCCTCGATGTCCTTGCCACCGGAGTCGATCCGGTCGTACTCGGCCTGGATCTCCCGCATGCGCTGGTCGTACTCGGCCTTGGCGTCCTTGCGTGCCTGCTCGGCCTCGCTGCGCGCCTCCGCCCGGTCCGCCTGGGCGTCGGCCTTCGCCTGGTCGTACTCCCGCCTGGCCTCGGCCTCGGCGGCGTCCGCCCGCTCGACGGCTTCCCGCTCGGCGGCATCGATCTCCGCGAGCCGCCGGTCGTACTCCTGCCGGGCCTCGGCCTCGGGGGTCCCGGCGGCGATCTCACGCTCGTACTCCGCGCGTGCCTCCGCCCGGTCCTGCTCGGCCTCCTCGCGGGCCTGCTCCCGCTGCTCCTGGGCCTCGGCCTTCTCCCGCTCGTACTCCCGCCTGGCCTCCGCCTCCTGGCGGTCGGCCTCCGCGAGTGCGGCATCGCGCTCGGCGCGGGCTTCGGCCTTCTGCTGCTCGTAGTCCGCCTGGGCTTCGTCCCTGGCCTGCTGGGCGTCCAGCCTGGCCTGCTGCTGCTCCCTCAGCGCCTCGCGGCGGGCCTCCTCCTGCGCGGCCTCGGCCTCGGCCTGCGCGTCGGACTGCTCCTGCCTGGCGGCGTCCCGCTCGGCGCGCGCCTCGGCCTGCGCCGCCTCCTGCGCGGCCTTGGCCTCGGCCCGCTCCTGCTCGGCCCGCGCCCTGGCCTCCTCCTGCGCGGCCCTGGCCTCCGCCCGGTCGGCTTCGGCCTGCGCCTTGGCCTCCGCCTTCTCCTGCTCCTGCGCGGCCTTGGCCTCGGCCCGCTCCTGCTCGGCCCGTGCCTTGGCCTCCTCCTGCGCGGCCTTGGCCTCCGCCCGGTCGGCTTCGGCCTGCGCATAGGCTCGTTCCCGTTCCTTGCGCGCCTCGTCCTGGGCCTTCTGGTTCTGCGCGAGGACGAATGCCTGCTGCTGGGCTGCCGCCTGCTTGGCCTCGGCCCTTTCCTTGTCGGCCTCGGCCCGGTCCGCGTCCGCCCGCGCCTTGGCCTCCGCCTTGTCCTTGTCGGCCTCGGCCCGGTCCGCGTCCGCCTGCGCCTTCGCCTGCGCCCGGTCCGCGTCGGCCTGCGCCTTGGCCTCCGCCTTGTCCTTCTCGGCCTGTGCCCGGTCCGCGTCCGCCTGCGCCTTCGCCTGCGCCCGGTCCGCGTCGGCCTGCGCCCGGTCCGCGTCTGCCCGCGCCTGCGCCTCCGCCCGGTCCGCGTCGGCCTGCGCCCGGTCCGCGTCTGCCCGCGCCTGCGCCTCCGCCCGGTCGGCGGCGGCCTGCGCCCTGGCGGCGTCGGCCTGCGCCTTGGCCTCGGCCCGGTCCGCGTCGGCCTGCGCCTTGGCGGCGGCGGCAGCAGCGGCCGCCTCCTTCTTCGCGGCGTCCGCCTCCACTTTGGAGGCGATCTCGGAGAGGTCGCCCTTGTCCTTGTCGGTCAGGCTGGTGTCGAACGCCTTCTGAGCCGCTGTGAACGCGTCGTAGACCGCGACAATGGCCTTGGCGCCGGCCGTGCTGAGCCAGTCCTGCACGGACTGGTCCCAGCGGCGGATCGCCTCCTCACCGATCGCCTTCCACGTGGCGATGTCGGTCGGTTTGCCGTACGGCTTCCCCTCGATGACGATCTCGCTGACGAAATCCTCTTTCGTCACCATCGTATAGGTGTTGGTGCCGTACATGCCGTTGTAGTAGTAGTCCGCGTCGAGGTCCGTGTGAGCGTGCTGGCTTTCGAGGACATGCAAGCGCGCTGCCTGGAGCATGTCGTACAGCCAGCGCTGCGGATTGCTCTCCGCTCTCCATGCCTCCCAGGCGTTGTAGAGGTTCGTCACCTGTTCGAGGAGAACCCTCTGTGCCGCGGCGAGGGCCCGGGCGGGCTCGGACGTCACCGTCACGTTGTCGATGGTGATCGCGACCTCCGTGCCGCCCTTCCCGTTGACCTGGTCGGCGTAGCCCTCGTAGTTACGGGCCAGTTTGTGGATGAGTTCCTTGAAGATGGCGGCCGATGTGCCGTCCCAGGAGTCGCTGCCCTCTCCGATGTCCTCGGTGTCCCACTTGCCGATGGTGAGCGCGCCGCTCTCGAAGAACTTGACGGCCCGGTCGAACGCCTTGGCCGTTTCCGTGAAGGAGAGCAGGTCGACGTAGTGGGCGTCGCTCACATCCCTGGAGCGGCTCTTGTACCCGTGGGTGGTGTGGGGCCACGTCTTCAGATGCGCAAGGACGTCCCTGGAACCGTAGACGTACTGGACCAGGGCGTTGGTGTCCCAGTCGAGTTTGTCGCCCTCGTTGTTCCAGATGCCCTTGTTCTTCAGGACCTCGCTGGTCTTCGATGTGGCCGGTATCTCGTCGTCGCCGTTCGGCACCACATGAGCCAGGCCCCCGAGGAAGGTGATGTACGCGCGGTACGCGTAGACGGTGGTCCCCGGGGAAGGGTTGTCGCCGACGGGAACGTAGAAAGGGATCGTGTAGTCGGTGTTGTGCGTCTTCCAGCCGCTCGGGGAGACAAAACCCGGCAGGTACGAAGCGTTGAGGTCCTCCACCCGGACATGCATGAGCGGGATGCCGTCATTGCCTCGCAAGTCATTGAACAACTCGCTGCGTTTCGGCAGGGGGTAGCCGGTGAGGAGCTCGACCGCTCGCTTCCAGTTGTCTTCGTTGTTGTTGTCGTCCGCGGGCTTGGCCATCACCGAACTCCGTCACTTCTGCTGTTCGGTGGCACCGGGGTTGTCGAAATCACTGTCGACATCCTCGAAGATGTCCATGAAATCGTCCGCGGTGATGCCCTCAAGGTTCTTGCCCTGACTTTTCGTCAGTTCCGTGATGGTTTCCCACAGCGCCTGCTCCAGGTCCTCGAAGAGGACTCCCTGGGCCTGGAGAATGCGCAGGATCTCAGCCGCGCCCCCCCGGACGACCGTGTTCAGGCCGTCCCCGTCGACCACGCTGTCCTGACCGCTCATCATGCCGATCCTCAGCGGCTTCGACACGTCGATCGTGTCGACGTCCATACCACTCACGAGAGACGAGATGGCGGGGCCGGCGTTCGGGTCGTCCTTGAGGATGTTCTCCAACTGGATCCGGAAGTCGTCGATGTGGTTCGTGATGAACTTCCGCAGGAACTCGCTGTCCAGGACCGTGGCGGCCACGTCAGCTCCCTTCCGTCACCGGCCCGTGTCAGCGGCCGCCGATCCTGATGTCGCTCCAGCGCTGCGACAGGTTCTGCTCCGTGGACCGGTAGTTGGCGGAAATCTCGGTGAGCAGGCCGGAGTGGTTGGCGAGCAGGTTCCTGATGTTCTCGACAGCGCCGTTCCACGCCGCCTGCACCGTGTCGTAGACGTCCTTGTCGTCACCGACCCAGGTCTTGCGGAGCTCGGTCAGCTCCATCTCCAGATTCTCCAGGATGTTCATGATCGCCTGGGACTGGATGATCATGTCCTCGGCCGAGCCTTCGGCGCGGTCGTAGTCGACGTAGATGTAGCCGTCGGAGAAGTCCATCAGAGTCCTCGATTCGCCGGGAGAACCACAAAAAGGGTGAAAGGCCGGGGTGTACTGGATGAGCCGCGGATCAGGCCGCCGGCGTGCCCGACGACGTGTTGGTGCCGTTGAGCTCGTCGAACACGGCCGTGGAACGGGAGTACTCCGCGTCGATCGCGTCGCTGGTGGAGCCCTGGACCAGCCCGTGCTCCCGGAGGGTCTCGTTGAGCTCGTCGACCATCCGGTCCAGGTTGATCAGGATGGTGTCGACGTGCCCGTCCCACTGCTCCAGCAGCTTCTTGAACTTGGCACCGTCCGCGCCCCCGTAGCTCATGGCGAGGTTCTCCGCCGTGGCCTGGACGTCCTGCTGACGGGTCTGAATGCTGGTGAAAGCCTGTTCCAGCGCCATGATCCCGTTGCGGGTCGCGGTTTCTTCGGACTGCTGCATGGCCATGAGAGAACTCCCTTTTCGGCAAGAACACCGAGCTGTGGCCCTCACATCACCCCGTGGGCAGACAGGGTGTTCCGGCAGTCACCGCCGACTCGCCGGAGCGTGAGGTCGCCCGATGCTAAGCAGGCCCCAACATGTTTGGCAATTTCTCCCCGAGTCCTTTCGCCCGCCCGAAACACCGAACGCCTTGGCTCAATTGAGCAGAGGAGAGGAATACGAGTCGCTCACTTGAGCGGCGCCGGGAATCCAGTCGGACAGAACGGACATCGCCGCCGCTTCCCGGGGCCTGGTGGAGCGTCCGGTTTAACGGGAAGTGACCGCAGGGATTCCAAGAATTCCCCTGGTGTCCGGTCTTCGTGCGGGCAGGTCTCCCCTTCCGCCCGTTACCTCCCCGGGCACCGCAGCGTCACCCGCGCCTCGCCGGAGGACGCCGCCTCGGGGGTCAGATCGGGGCCGCTGGGCAGCATGGCCAGCAGCGGGGACGGCATCGTCCGCGCCTCGACGCCCCCGTAGCCCAGCGCCTCCACGCCCTCCTGGGACAGCAGCCGGTACTTCACGCCCTCGTCCGTGACCAGGTAGGTGGTGTCGCCCAGCGCGCTGCCGCTGGCGCTCAACGCCCTGACCAGCGAGCCCTTTCCGGCCTGCACGGCGATGGCGTCGACCTTCAGGCAGCCCGGTTCGGTCTCGGGCGCCGGTTCCTGCACGGTCCGGGGCAGGGCGCCCTCGGGCAGCACCGAAGCGCCCACCCGCACACCGGAGCCCGCGGAGTCGACGTCGGCGCAGGCCACGGAGCCGGCGGGGACGGTGACCGCCGCCGGCGGCTTCTCCGGCAGCTTCGCCGAAGAGGCCTCGGCGGACGCGGAGTCCTGGGCGAGGTGCTCGGCCAGGATGTCCGCGCCGAGCGTCGCCACGTTCGCGGCCTCGCCGCCGTACGCCCTCTCCCGCGTCCGCGGGTCGCCCAGCACGAGCGTGGCCTCGGTGGCCGTGAGCGGGACCAGGCCCTCCCGGGTGAGCAGGTGGTACCGGGCGTCGGAGCCGGGTACGTCGACCCGGAAGAGCTGCCCGACGCGGGTGTCGTGTCCGCCCAGTTCGGGGCCCTTCTCGCCCCGGCCGGGCACCTCGGCGGGGGTCAGGTCGGGGCCCAGCGGGAAGGCGTCGAGGAAGGCCGCGGACACGGGACGCGGTTCGACGCTGCCGTATCCGAGGGACTCGGCCGCCTTCGCCCGTTCGTCCAGGCGCAGCCGGCTGCCCTGCCAGAGCAGGTACGTGGCGTCGTCCGGACCGGCCACGAGCAGGCCCTCGCCGGCGCCCAGTCGCCTGCCGCCGGGCAGGTCCTGCGGCGCGTCGGTGCCCAGGGCGAGGGTCGTGGTCGCCGTGACCACGCCGGTCGTCCGCGGCCGGACGGCGGAGCACACCAGCCAGGGGGTGCGGTCCAGGTCGCCGGTGCCCGGCAGTGCGTCGGGCGCGTCGGGGATGCCGAGCGGCGTTCCGTGCGCAGTGCCGGCCAGCGAGGCCGTGCCCACGGTCGTGACCTTGATGTCGCCGCCGGCGATCAGCCGGGCGGACGCGTAGTTGCGCACCGGACGCAACCTGCCGTCCAGGTACAGGTAGCGCGCGCCGGTCTGCTTGTCGACGATCAGGTTCTCGCCCGAACGCCACGAGTCGTTGCCGCCGGGCCGGAGGAGGCCGAAGACGAAGGCGCCGGCGCACACCAGCACGGCGATGACCACGCCTATCGCGGCACCGCGGTTGGTTCTGCCCAGGGGGCTCTCCGGGGCGTCGGGCTCGGCGCGCAGCATGGCCGAGGCCAGCCGCCCCATGACGAAGAGGTGCGCCTGTACCTGGTCGCGTTTGTTGTCCACGTCACGTTCTCCCGGGTCAGCCGTTGATGCCGCGGAGCAGGCCGTAGACGCCCATGGACCAGAGCGTCAGCGGCAGGATGCTGATGGCGGCGAGCGAGTGCAGCAGTTCGGCCGCGCGCCCCCAGTAGGGCACGAGCCGTCGCCCCGGCACGGTCCACGAGGCGATCGTGATCACGGCCGCCAGTCCCGTCAGACCGGCCACCAGGGTCAGCCGGTCCGCGGGGGCGAGCGCGCGCGCGGCCACCACCAGCAGCAGCACCACGCCCCAGGCCCCGGCGGCGGTCAGCGCCAGCCGCTGCCAGACGTTGCCCAGCCCCCGGCTGTGCAGCAGCAGCAGGAGTGACAGCGCGACGACGGTGAGGACCTCGGCGAGGCCCTGGTCGGCCAGGAGCGCCGCCGTGCAGGGCAGGCAGATCAGGCCGATGGCGCCGTAGAGGGCGGTCATCCAGTCGTCCGCCAGCCCCGACCGGATGTCGACCTCCGAGGTGGGGTACGGGTCGATGCCCTGCTGCAGCTGCTGGACGTTGGTCGGCAGCGGCGGCATCCGCATGCCGGCCAGCCGGAACGACAGCGACGGGACGAAGCCGCCGAACAGCACCACCACCACGGCCACCACGCCGGCCGCCTGCTGCGGTGCCAGGTCCAGGGTGATCAGGCCGGCGCCGAGCGCCCCCGCCGCCGCGACGCAGGCCGCGCCGACGAACAGCGCCGGGTACACGCCGACCGCCGCCAGGGCGAGCACCACGCCCGCTCCGCCGGCCGCGGACGCCGCCAGCAGGCGTGCGCCGAGGACGGCTTCGCCGTCGGCGCCGCCCAGGTCGCCGCCCGGCAACAGCCAGCCCGCCAGGGCGAAGTAGGGCGCCGCCATCAGGCCGAGCACCGAGCCGGCCCCGGCGTCCCCGACGGCCCGGGAGGCGCTGCCCGCTCCGGCGATCAGCAGCAGTCCGACGGCCGAGGCGGCGACCGCCCGCACCCAGCCGTCCGTTCCCGGCACGGCCAGCAGCACGACGCCCAGTGTCAGGGTGGCCGCGGCCAGTCCGCGCAGCAGTCGCCGGCCGGCCTCCGGGCTCCAGCCGTGCGGCCTGCGGCTCATGCCGTCGGAGATGCCGTCGACCAGGTCGTCGATGTGCACCTCGGGCAACGCGTCGGTACGGGGCCGCAGATAAAGCTCCTCCCCGTCCCGCAGACCGAGGGAGTCCAGGGTACTCTCGGGGTCGAGCGGTGGACCGCCGAGACGTTGCAGTACCCAACCACCGTGCTCCAGGCCGGCCTCCTCCAGGTCGTCCCCCCCGTAACCGATCACAGTGGGCAGCAGATCGGCGACGGGGACGTCGGAGGGCACGGCCAGGTCGACGGTCCTGGCCGGGGCACGTACGGTGACGCGGCACAGGCTTGCCGCCTGAATCTCAGTCATGGGTTTCGGGTTCACGCTTTCTGGCGGACCACGCGATACGCGGTGGCTGGAAGATGGCAGTGGCACGCCGGCCGGTCGCTGAACGCGACGAGAAAGTCGGACGGGGCATGCGCCGACGAGTTTGACCGCACACCGGCCTTTTCGCAACACCACTGAGGAGTTCAGCGTCACGGAACCCCACGGCAATTTTGCCGCAGCCGGGGCGCGGGACTCTGACTCATTACGAAAAACCCGCGACATACCCGCGACGCACCCGATACCCGCGACACACCCGCGACGTTCCCGCGGAATTCCTTCCGAAATCGTTGAGGAGGACGTTCGTTGAGCGTGATCCTGTTCCGCAGGCCGGCCCGGCGCAAAGGCCCGGAAATGCCGTCTGGGGAACTGAGTCTTCAGGAGCCGCCGACCCTTCCGGAGGTGGTACCGGACAGTTCCGCGGTCTGGACGTATCTGCCGATGGCGCTGATGTCGGTCTCCATGATGCTGATGTTCATGCGGCCGGGCATGAGCCGGGATAGCGGTGGATTCATCTACCTGGCGCTCGGTGTGATGGTGGTCGCGTCGGCGGGCATGATGCTCGGTCAGGTCATGCGGCGCAACGGCGAGCGCAAGCAGCGGATGAAGGGCGAGCGCCGTGACTATCTGCGGTATCTGCGGCAGACCCGGCGTGTGGTGCGGGCCTCGATCGTCGAGCAGCAGCGCTCCCTGGCCTGGCGCCACCCCGAGCCCGATGCGCTGTCGTCGCTGGTGCGCAGCACCCGTCTGTGGGAACGCCGGTCGACCGACGACGACTTCGCGGAGGTCCGGATGGGGGTCGGCGACCAGCGTCTGGCGATGAAGCTGACGCCGCTGTCGACCAAGCCCGTGGAGGACCTGGAGCCGCTGTCGGCGCACGCGCTGCGCAGCTTCACCAAGGCCTACTCCACGGTGCGGGACCAGCCCATCGCGATCTACCTGCGCGCCTGGTCGAAGGTGCTGTTCCGCGGGGACGAGGAGCGGATACGGGCCCAGGTGCGGGCCCTGCTCGCACAGTTGGCGGTGTTCCACTCCCCCGACGACCTGTGGATCGCGCTGTGTGTGTCGGACGAGCGGCGCTCCGAGTGGGAGTGGGCGAAGTGGCTGCCGCACAGTCTGCACCGGCACGACGAGGACGGTGCCGGACCGGTCCGCATGATCGCGTCGGCCTTCACCGAACTGGAGAACCTGCTCGGTGCCGAGTTCCTGGAGCGGCCGGGCGCCGACCCCGACGCGGTCCCGGGACGCGAGGAGCCGTACACGGTCGTGGTGATCGACGGCTGCACGGTGCCGGCGGGGCACCGCTTCGACGGACCCGGGTTCCGCAACGCGGTGGTGCTCGACCTCACCGGGGCGCTCGCGTGGAAGCCGGGGCGGACCACGCTGCGCCTGGAGGTGGGCGAGGACGGTGTCGCGCTGGTGCGCACCGACCGCGACCGCAAGGAGCAGTCGACCGTGCTCGGCAGGCCCGACCGGCTGGGCACGGTGGGGGCGCAGGCGCTGGCCCGGCTGCTCGCTCCGTACCGGATGAGTGTGGGCGGCAGCGAATCCAAGCCCCTCGCCCACGACGTCGAGCTGACCTCGCTGCTGAACATCCCCGATCTGCACCGTCACGAGCCGGCCACCCTCTGGGAGCGGTCGACGGGCAGCGCCCGGCTCCGGGTGCCGATCGCGGTGAGCGGTGACGGCAGGCCCGTGGAGCTGGACATCAAGGAGTCCGCGCAGGGCGGTACGGGACCGCACGGCATGCTCATCGGCGCCACCGGCTCCGGCAAGAGCGAACTGCTGCGCACCCTGGTGCTGGCGCTGGCGCTGACCAACTCCTCCGAGACGCTGAACTTCGTCCTCGTCGACTTCAAGGGCGGCGCCACCTTCCTCGGCCTCGACGAACTGCCGCACACCTCGGCGGTGATCACGAACCTCGCCGACGAGGTGTCGCTGGTCGCCCGTATGCAGGACGCGCTGCACGGGGAGCTGATCCGGCGGCAGGAGCTGCTGCGCGCGGCCGGGAACTACACCTCGGCGCTGGAGTACGAGAAGGCCCGCGCGGCCGGTACGCCGTTGCAGCCGCTGCCCAGCCTGTTCGTGGTGGTCGACGAGTTCAGCGAACTGCTGGCCTCGCACCGCGACTTCATGGAGCTGTTCGTGATGATCGGCCGGCTCGGGCGCAGCCTCGGGGTCCATCTGCTGCTGGCCTCGCAGCGGCTGGACGAGGGCCGCATGCACCAGCTGGAGAGCCATCTGTCGTACCGGATCGGCCTGCGGACGTTCTCCGCGATGGAGAGCCGCGGCGTGCTGGGCGTGCCGGACGCGTACGAGCTGCCCGCGCAGCCGGGCGCCGGGTTCCTCAAGAGCGGTGTCGACGCGCTCACCCGGTTCCAGGCCGCGTACGTCTCGGGCCCCTACCAGCGGCGCCGGGCCGTCGTGCAGGCGCAGGTGGCCCGTCAGGTGGTGCCGTGGACGGCGGAGTGGGTGGTGCCGCGCGCGCCCGCGGACCCGGACCTGGCGGGGGCACCCGACGAGGAGGAACCGGAAGCCGGGGGCGACGACGGGGAGAACGGGGAGACGCTGCTGTCGGTGGCGCTGGACCGGCTGCGCGGCGCGGGGCCGCCCGCCCACCAGGTGTGGCTTCCCCCGCTGGACCGGCCGACGACCCTGGACCAGATCCTGCCCCCGCTGTCCCCCGATCCGCGGTACGGCCTGACCACGGCCGACTGGCCGCTGCGGGGACGGCTGACCGTGCCGGTGGGTGTCGTGGACCGTCCCTTCGACCAGCTGCGTGATCTGCTGACGGTGGACCTGTCGGCGGCCGGGGGCCATGTGGCCATCGCCGGCGGCCCGCAGAGCGGCAAGAGCACCCTGCTGAGGACCCTGATCACCGCTCTGGCGCTCACCCACACCCCGCGCGAGGTGCAGTTCTACTGCCTGGACTTCGGTGGCGGCACCCTCGCCTCACTCGACGGGTTGCCGCACGTGAGCGGGGTCGCCGCCCGGGTGGACACCGAGCGGGTGGGCCGTACGATCGCGGAGGTCACCACGCTGCTCGCCGGGCGGGAGCGGTTCTTCCTGGAGCACGGCATCGACTCCATGGCCACGTACCGCAAGCGGCGCGCGGCGGGCGAGTTCCCCGACGAGCCGCACGGGGACGTCTTCCTGGTCATCGACGGCTGGTCCACCGTGCGCCAGGACTTCGACCGGCACATCCCCACGTTCAACGCGCTGGCCTCCCGCGGACTCAACTACGGGGTGCATCTGCTGATCACCACCGCCCGCTGGATAGAGCTGTCGTCCTCGGTGCGCGACCAGACCGGGACCCGGCTGGAGCTGCGGATGGGGGATCCGATGGACTCCCAGATCGACTCCCGCAAGGCGGCGACGATTCCGCGCAGCGCGGGGCGGGGGCTGACCCCCGACAAGCTGCACTACCTGTCGGCGCTGCCGCGTCTCGACGGGGTCGAGGACGCCGACGACCTCGCGGACGGAGTGGCGGGGCTGGTCGCCGCGGTCGACGAGAGCTGGCCGGGTCCGCGGGCTCCCCGGGTGCGGATGCTGCCGGCGAGCCTGCCGGCCGAGGAACTGCCGGAGCCGGAGGGCGACCTGGGCCTGCGGATCGCGCTCGGACTGGACGAGAACGAACTGGCGCCGGTGTGGCACGACTTCACCGAGAACCCGCATCTGATCGTGGTGGGCGACACCGAGAGCGGGAAGACGAATCTGCTGCGGCTGGTCGCCCGGGGCATCACCGAGCGGTTCACGCCCGCCGAGGCCCGGATCATGACGGTGGACTACCGGCGGGAGCTGGTGGAGAGCGTGCCCCAGCCCTACCGGCTGGGACACGCGGTGTCCCTGGACATGCTGCGGGAACTGGTGGACGGCGCGGCCCGGGCGGTCAAGCAGCGGGTTCCGGGGGAGGACATCGCCCCGTCGCGGATGCGGCTGTGCGACTGGTGGCAGGGGCCCCGGCTGTTCATCCTGGTCGACGACTACGACATGGTGGGCAGCGGTCCCATGGCGCATCCGTTCGCCCCGCTGATGGATCATCTGGCGCTGGGCCACGAGGTGGGACTGCACCTGGTGGTGGCGCGGTCCGCGGCGGGCGCCGGGCGCGGGCTGAACGAGGCGTTGCTGCGCAGGATGCAGGAGGTCAACACGCCCGGGCTGCTGATGTCGTGTCCGCCGAGCGAGGGGTATCTCTTCGGCAGTGTGAAGGGGCGGGAGCTGATTCCGGGGCGGGCGATACGGATCGCCCGGCGCAAGACACTGCAGATTCAGACGGCGCTGGTGAAGGACGCGCCGTGAGACACCCGTGCCCTCTCCTCGCCCGTCCCCCGGTTGTCCGTCCCCCGGCGGGAGGGCCGCTTTGGCCCTCCGCCGGGGGGCCGGCGTGCGCCGCCGGTCCGGTACGGGGAGCCCGGGGCCGGGGCGGGCCGGGGGGTGCGGGTGCGGTCCGGCGCCCGCGGAACGCCGTCGCGCTCGCGGAACGCGACGGCGTGCGGGTGGCTGGGGAAGGGAGGTCAGTCCGGGGCGGGAGCGGTGCGGGGGTGCCGGTGCGGGGGGCGCCAGTTCCGGGCGCGGCCCCGGGGGATCACCACGGCCATCGCGGCGAGCAGGAGCACCGCCGTCAGGCCCACCGCCGCGACGGTCAGGGAACGGGTGCGGGGCGCCGGGTCGGCCGGGGGCGGCAGCCGTGCGGGGGCGGGGGCCGACGCCGCCTCCCCTCCTCCGTCCTGGACCAGGGACAGGGCGGCGTACGGGTCGAGGCGGGGGGTGTCCGACGGGTACGCGGTGTCGAGCAGCCGGCGGGCGACCTCCGGCGCGGACAGTTCCGGGTGGTAGGCGCGTACGAGCGCGGCGGCGCCCGCGACGCCCGCCGCGGCCAGCGAGGCACCGGAACCGATGTAGTGGCCGGGGCCCCCGGGACCGACGCTGACCATGTCGCCGCCGGGCGCGGACAGGTCGGGCTCGTGGGCGGGCGGCGCGTTCTCCTGCCGTACGCCGGCGGGGCCGAAGTCGACGACGGCCAGCGCGCCCGGTGCGGCGGCCGGCCAGTACGGGCCCTCGGGCATCTCGCCGTCCGGCCCCAGTTCCTCGCGGGGCACGGCGTCCGGGGCGGCCGGGGCGACGACCAGCGCGCCGCGGCGCGTGGCGTGGGCGACCGCGTCGGTGAGTTCGGCCTTGCCGGTACGCAGGGCCTGACCGACGTAGACGACCTGCGCGCCCTGGTCCGCCGCCGTGCGGATGCCGAGGGCGACGCGTTCCGGCGAGGGGACTCCCCGGTCGTCGGTGCCCGACAGGGCGAGGATCTCGGCCTGCGGGGCGACCCCGGTGATGCCGCTGCCCTTCTCCGGCGCCGCGGCGATGAGCCCGGCGGCGAACGTGCCGTGGCCCACGCAGTCCTCGTCCGCTCCGCCGACGGCCGTCACCCGGCCGGACAGGCTGGGGACGCCGGTGGCGACACCGGTGTCGACCACCGCGACGGTCACTCCGTCGCCGCGGGAGATCCGCTGGGCCCGGGACAGCCCGAGCGCCGTCTGGGACCACGCCGCTCCGGTGGCCGTCCGCTTCGAGGCCCCCGTGCACGGGTTGTCCTCGCCGAGCCGGACGGGCAGTGGGGGCAGCAGTGTGGTCCCCGGATCGTCGGCACCGGACTCTGCCGGGGGGGTGGTCGGGGCGGCGAGGGCCGGCCCGCCGCCGGCCGGCAGGGCGACGGCGATCGTCAGTACGACACCCATGCACCGCCACTTCATGACATTCCGCATATCTCGCATGATATGCACAGGACAGGCACGGCGCACAACGCCAACGACACAGCGGCACAAGGAGGTTCGAGGCGTGGCACGGCACATACTCACGGTCAGCCCGGAACGGTCGGACGGCTTCCAGACGATCGGTGAGGCACTGGCCCAGGCCCGCACCGGGGCGGTGATCCGGGTCCGTCCCGGCCGCTACGCCGAGAACCTCGTCATCCGGCACCGGGTGACGATCGTCGGCGAGGGTGAGCCGGGCACCGTCGAACTCTGCCCGCGGGACGGCACCGCCGTGACCCTCATGGCCGACGCCGTGATGCTCAGCGCCCTCACCATCCGGGGACGCGACAAGGAAGCCGCGGTCGTGGACGTACCGGCCGGGCAGGCCGCTCTGGACGGATGCACGGTGACCGGTTCCGGATGGACGGCCCTGCTGGTCCGCGGCAAGGGCTCGCTGGCCGCCCGCGGCTGCCGGATCAGCAACCCGGGCGGCGCCGGCCTCGTCGACTCGTCGGAGAGCGAGAGCGTCGTCGAGGACTGCACGTTCGAGAACTTCGGCACCTCCGCCGTGGTCATCGGCGAGACGGCCGGGCCCCTCGTCCGCGACTGCCGCATCCGCGGCGCGCGGGCCAACGGCGTCCTCGCGAACGGCGAGGCCCGGGGCACCGTGGAGGGCTGTGACATCTCCGGCACCGACAAACCCGCCATCGCCCTGGAGGGGCACAGCTCGACCCGGGTGCTGCGCTGCACCGTCCACCACACGGCCGTGGGCCTGCTGGTGACCAGCATGTCCCGCCCGGAGATCGAGGAGACGTCGTTCGAGTCGATCTCGCAGACCGGCGTGGTCCTCTCCGGCGGGACCGACCCGCTGCTGAACCGCTGCGTCACCCGGCGCACGAAGAACAACGGACTGCTCGTCATGGACCGTTCGCGCGGGATCCTGGAGGGCTGCGCCTTCCACGGCTCGACCGAGGCGGCCGTGCGGGTCGTCGAGGGCGGCGCCCCGATGCTGCGGGACACCGTGGTGAGCGACTGCGCCGACACCGCCGGGGCGGTGCAGCTCGCGGACGACTCCACGGCCGAGTTCGACCGTCTGGAGGTCCTGGACGCGGCCGGCGTGGGCATCTCGGTGCGCTCAGCCGCCAACCCCCTGCTGCGCCGCACCCGGGTCACCGGCGCGGGCGGCCACGGAATCGAGTTCACCGACGACGCCCGCGGCCGGCTGGAGCACTGCGAGGTCGAGTCCGCCGGCGGCTGCGCGGTGAGCATCGACGACGACTCCGATCCCGAGATCGGCGACACCGTACTGAGCTCCGCCGCCCGCTCGGGTCTCCTCGTCGGTGAACGCGGCCGCGGCACCCTGCGGGACTGTGTGATCAACGACAGCTCCGATGCGGGTGTCAGCGTGCGGGACGGCGCGGAGATCAGCCTGGAGCGGGTCCGGGTGAACGGCTCGAAGGCACACGGCGTCCAGGTGTCGCGCGGCGGCCGGGCCGCCCTCAACGCCTGTGAGATCACGGGCAGTACGGGCGACGGCGTACGGATCGACAGCGCCGAACCGGTCGACGTAACCCGGTGCGTCGTACGCGACAACCGGGGTGCGGGGCTGCGGCAGAGCCGCGCGAGCGAGCGGCTCACGGTCGAGCTGCTGACCAGCGCGGACAACGGACTGCCGGACAGCTGGGGCGAGTCGGCCGAAACGGCCGGCGAGGGCGGCGCCCCGGGCGGACCCGGCAAGGAACCGGAGCCCGAGGGCCCGCTGGCCGAACTGAACGCGCTCATCGGCCTGGAGAACGTCAAGCACCAGGTGAACACGCTGGTCAACCTGAACCAGCTCGCGGAGCGCCGGCGCCGGCTCGGCATGCCGGTCCCGTCGATGAGCCGGCACCTGATCTTCGCGGGGCCGCCCGGCACCGGCAAGACCACCGTCGCCCGCCTCTACGGCAGCATCCTCGCCGACCTGGGCGTGCTCAGGAGCGGACACCTGGTCGAGGTCGCCCGCGCCGATCTCGTCGCGCAGGTCATCGGCGGTACGGCCATCAAGACCACCGAGGCGTTCAACAGCGCCCTGGGCGGGGTGCTGTTCATCGACGAGGCCTACACGCTCACCGTCGAGGGGACGTCCAACGACTTCGGCCGCGAGGCCGTCGACACCCTGCTGAAGCTGATGGAGGACCACCGCGACGACGTGGTCGTGGTGGCGGCCGGCTACTCCGAGCAGATGGAGTCGTTCCTGTCCGCCAACCCGGGGCTCGCCTCCCGCTTCACCCGCACCATCGAGTTCGACAACTACGCGGTGGAGGAGCTGGTGACGATCACCGAGAGCCTCTGCCACCGCCACCAGTTCGAACTCGGGCCGCTGACCCGGGAGGCCCTCGCCGTGCGCTTCGAGCAGATGACGCGCGACGCGTCCTTCGGCAACGGCCGTGCGGCCCGCGGCGTGTTCGAGGACATGGTGGACCGGCAGGCGTTCCGGCTCGCGGCCATGACCGACCCGGCGGAGAACGACCTGACGCTGCTGCTGCCGCAGGACGTCGGCGACGCGGAGGCGGCGGCCGTCGGCGGGACGGCGCAGGACGCCGACGGCGCGTCCGACCCGATGGCCGAACTCACCGCCATGGTGGGGCTCGCCGCCGTGAAGCGGGAGGTCGCCGACCTGGTCAGTCTGCTGACCAACGCCCGGCAGCGGATCGCCGCGGGGCTGCCCGCCCCCCGGATCAGCAACCACCTGGTCTTCAGCGGGCCGCCCGGCACGGGCAAGACCACCGTCGCCCGGCTGTACGCGAAGCTCCTGCACTCGCTGGGGGTGCTCCCCCGCGACTCCCTGGTGGAGGTGGCGCGGGCGGACCTGGTGGGCCAGTACGTCGGCCACACCGCCCAGCGCACCAAGGAGGTCTTCACCAGCGCGCTGGGCGGGGTGCTCTTCATCGACGAGGCCTACACCCTGACCCCCGAGGGATCGTCCAACGACTTCGGCCGCGAGGCCGTCGACACCCTGCTGAAGCTGATGGAGGACCACCGCGACGAGATCGTGGTCGTCGTCGCCGGGTACACCGAGGAGATGAGGCGCTTCCTCGATTCCAACCCCGGTCTGACGTCCCGGTTCTCCAAGTTCGTGAGGTTCGAGGACTACAGCACGGACGAGCTGGTCACCATCGTGTCCCGGCACGCCGCCGCCTCCGGGTACGAGTGCGCCCCCGCCACCCTGGAGGCCCTGCGCGCCCATGTGGACGCCCTTCCGCGCGACCGGTCCTTCGGCAACGCGCGGCTGGCCCGGCAGCTGCTGGAGACGATGATGACGAGCCAGGCCCGCCGGCTGGGCGGCCTGAGCTCGCCCAGTCTCGCCGACCTCACGACGCTGCTGCCGGAGGACCTGCCGCCGGCCCGGCGGCGGGAGGCCGCCCTGTGACGTGCTGAAGGCGGACGCCCGCCGGTCGCGGTGCCGGCGGGCGGTTCGGATCACACCGTGAGCCTGATCGCTTCGATCCACAAGTTGTTGTCGTGGGTGCCGACGTAGGTGAAGTCGTAGCCGGTCCCGGGTTCGTCGCAGGCCAGGCCGAGCCAGGTGTCGTCGTGGACGTAGGAGGTCTGGCAGACGGTGCCGGCGCCGAGGTCGACGCTGATGCTGAACCCCAGCATGTGCGGAGCGCCTTTCTCGGTGCTGCCGACGTAGTGGTCGACGCCGTCGGCGACACTTGTCCACTTGTCGGCGTAGTGCCCTGTGCCGTCGGTCGACGCGGGGTTGTGGGTGAAGGCGCCACCGGATGTGCCGTTGGTTCCGGACACGGCGATGTTGGCGGCCGTGAGCGTTCCCGAGCCCGGGGTGCCCGCCACGGCCCCGTCGCACGCCACGTCGCTCCAGCCCCGGCCCGCCGCGTGGACCCGGTAGCAGATGTGCCGGCCGGGATCCGAGGCGGCCAGCTGCTGGACGGCGTAGGCGGCGGTGTTCGGCGGGAGCTTGGGGGCGGCGGGCTGCTTCTGGGTCTTCTGCGCCTTCTGCTCCCCCTGAGGCTTCGCGGAGGACGTCTGCACCGGCGGCTCGGACTGCTTCTTGACGTCGGGGCTCGACTTGGCGGACGGCTTCCTGGTCGAGGGAGCCGGTGTGGGCGTGGCCGGGGCGTACTGGCCCTTCGGTACCTCCAGGGAGTCCTCGTCGAGGAGTGTGCCGGAGCCGGCGGCTGTCTTCACGTCGTCCTTCTTCTGCCGCGAGTCGTCCGTGGCCCAGATCAGCAGCGGCACGGCGAGGAGGACGACGCCCGCGATGCCGGCGGCGGCGAGCAGGGGCTTCTTCGGGTTCCCGAACCGCGGCCCGTCCGCACCGGCAGCGGCAGCGGCGGTTCCGCCCGCACCGGCGGCGGCAGCGGCGGCGGTTCCGCCCGCCCCGGCGGCCTCGTCGGCTGCGGCGGCCCGGACGGTGGTGGCCGGCTCGGCGGCGCTCTCGCTCTCCGCTTCCGGCCGCTCCTGCGAGGCGGACGCGGTGACCGTCGTGGCGGGTTCCCCGGTGGCGGGCTGCTCGGGGGCGGCCTCGCTCTCGGAGGCGCCGGGGGCGTTGGGGGTCTCGGGGGTTTCCGGGGCCGGCTGTGCCGTCCCCCCCTCTTCGGCGCCGCCCTCGGCGGGCTCCGGTGCAGCCGTACGCCGTGCGGCCGGTGCCAGCATCGGGCCGGGGTCGGCCGCCGCCGGCCCGAGGGAGACGGCCCTGCGGACGGACGAGCCGCCCGTGCCGTCGGGCCCGTCGGAAGCGGGCGGCTTCTTCTGACTTGTCATCGTTCTCCTCGGTCTGTGTGGACTGTGGGGTGACGGATGGTCGTGGGCGCGACCCCGCTCGTTATCCGTCCTGACCCACGGGCCCGGAACAGCGTTCCGGCCACTGCGGGTCGTCACCGGTGCGGAAGCCCTTGGCCAGCGCCTCCTCGAGGTGCGTGAGGGCCTTGAGGTCCAGCCCGCTCAGTTCCTCCGACCCGTCCATGTAGGCGGTCGCGTTCCCGGGGAGCTCACGCAGCAGGACGACGGAGGGGCCCGCGGGCTCGGTCCGTACCCCCAGCACCCGGAAGCCGGTCCCCGGCACGAAGACGATCTCCTCGTACGTCTCCGGGGAGCCGCCCGGACGGTCGAGCAGTTGCCGTACCTTGCGTCCGGTGACGGACCAGATCGCGTAGCGCACGGGGGCCCCGGCGGGGAGCGCCGAGGATCCGGCCAGGGCGCTGACCGGGGCGGGGTCGTGCAGCAGCGTGCCGACCGCCGGCCCGGGGCCGTCGGCGTCCCCGCCGCGCAGGGCCACGCCCCGGTAGGAGGGCAGCCGGCGCAGAGCGGACGCCAGACAGCCGCCGTAGGGCAGCAGGCGCCCCTCGCCGGTGTGCAGGTCCCGGATCAGCTCGCGGTGGTGCAGGGGCCCTTCCTCGGCGGTGAGGTAGGCGTGCGCGGCGATGAGATCGGCCCGCGCCGCCTCCAGTTCGTGACCGCGCAGGGCGGGCATCCGGGTGAGCACCCGTGACACGGCGGCGGCGTGCACCTCCCAGGCCCCGGCCGCGGCCTCCCGGAACGCGGCACGCTCGGCGGCCCCGCTGACGTGCCCGGGTACGAACGGAAGGGCGACACGGTTCGGGGCGGGCGCCTCACCGCTCCGCCCCCGCGGTCCCGGCACCGCCCCGGCACGCACGGCCCGGCCGCCGTCCGGCCCCGGACCGCCCCCCTCGGCGGCGGTGCGCCCCGCCCCGCCGACGGCACCGTCGGCTCCGGGGCGCGCCCCGGCCGGGGAGACGGACCGAGGCCCCACGGCCTCCGGGCCCGCCCCGCCGTCCGGCGACGCGGCGGCCCCGGGAGCCCTCTGCCCGCTCCCGGCGGCGGCACCGGCCTCCGGAGACGCGGCGGTCGCGGGTCCTTCGGCGGGCCGCCCCTCCGGACGGGACTCCGAGGACGCTTCGGGCACGGCGGACACGGTGGGCACGGATGCCCCGGGCTCCGCTTCCCCGGGTTCGGTGGCCTCCGTATCCACTTCGGACTTCCCTCCGGCCGGAGGGGAGGCCGGTGACGGAACGGACCCGCCCTCCCGAAGGGATCCCGGAGGCACGGATCCCCCGGCACCGGCGGCCGGCCGGTCGGGGACGTCCGTGTCCACCCGGGCATCCGTGTCCACCCGGGCATCCGGGGACGCGGCATCCGGGGGCACCCGCACCCCGGGCCCGGCGGCCTGCGGATCGACGGCGGCCGTACCGCCGGGGCGGGCAACCCGGCCTCCGGGCCCGGCGGCCGACGGACCGCTCACAGCCGCACCGGGCCGACGGACCGCCCCGGCGCCGGGCCCGGTGGCCGGAGAGGCAGAGGCCGTACCGGACCCGCCATCCCGCGGACCGGCACCGGCCCCACCGGCCCCGCGCCCCGCCCCACCGGCAGGCACTGCAGGAACCACACCCGGTCCACGGCCCGCCCCACCGGACACCGAAGCCTCACCGGACCCGCCATCCCGCAGGCCGGCACCGGCCCCACCGGCCCCGCGCCCCGCCCCACCGGCAGGCACTGCAGGAACCACACCCGGTCCACGGCCCGCCCCGGTGGCGGGCGGGGCGGCCGCTGTGCCGGAACCGTGGGACACGGTCGGCAGCACCCGACCGGGCTCGGCGGCCGACGGGCCGCCGGTGCCCGTGCCGGGTCCGGCCGCGGGCGACGCGGTGGCCGGGCCGGGCCCCCGGGCCGTCCGCCCGGGCGGTGGGACACGGCCGGGCTCCGCGGCCGTCCCCGGCCGGCCGGTCACCGTGCCCGGGTACGAGGGCCGGGCGGTGGTGACGTAGCGGATGTTCGGTATGCCGTGTTCGGCGGCCAGGCGGCGCAGAGCGCCGTCGCCCGCCAGGAGCCTGCCGCGGACCAGCAGGGTGGTGCGCGACCGGACGTCGGTTCCGAGGCCGCGCACGAGGCGGGACAGCGCGGGCAGCAGGGAGTCGTCCAACGGCTGGCCGGGCATGCCCAGTTCGATGGCGCACACCTCGGGGTCGACGGGCGGTCCGAGCGGTCCCGGGCGGGGGCCGCCCGGCGTCCACAGGGCGAGGCCGGCCCGGGTCACCGTCGCCTGCCAGCGGTCCGTCAGCCGTACCGTCCCCCGCTCACCGCCGCCGAGGATCCAGTCGGGCGGGTGGATCTCCACCGGCCTGGGGACGGGAGCCCGCCCCTCGGAGTCGACCGGACCGCAGACCACGGACGACACGAACGGCCGCCAGCTCGGCCTGCCGTCCAGCCCGACCAGCGTCGGCCGGGGAGGCGTTCCGGGCGGCGCGTGGTCGTCGAGCAGCGGCAGGCCGGTGAGCACCTCCACCTCGGCGCCCAGCAGATCGGCGACCGACTGCCCGAGCCGCAGCAGGTCACGCCGGCCGCCGGGCGCGATCCGGGTGCGGGCGCGCTCCGCCTCCGGCAGCCCGCTGAGGACGGCGGCGACCTCGTCGGCGGCGACGTCCTCCGCCTGCGGGGCGCCGACCAGCACCGTCAGCCGCTCGAAGTCGACGGGTACGGAGAAGCACAGGTCGTCGGGGGCGGGTCCGGGCGCCTCGGCCGGGCGGATCACCACGCCCGCCGGGATGCGGTCCACGACGCAGCCGCCGGCCGTGCGCACGGGCACCCCGTCCAGCGCCTCCTCCCAGACGGGCGCCGGGGCGCGCCGGCCCGCCTTCCGCGGCTCCGCGCCGGGCGCGAACCGCCACCACGCGCGTCCGGGACCGGAGTCGCCGTGGACGAAGAGCGCTCCCCCGGGCGTGATCAGGACGGCCCCGTCCGGGGCCGTCACCTCCAGTTCCCAGGCGTCCGCGATCCTGCGGGCGACGCTGGGCCGGTCCGGCCGGTCGTCACCGGCGCCGGACATCACGAGCCGGACCCGTTCGGTGCCCCGCGCGCGGAGGGAGTCGAGGAGCGTGCCCAGCCGTGCCCAGTGGTCGGCGTCGGGCCCCCCGCCCCCGGCGGCGGAGCCCACGATCACCGTGACGACGTCCTCCTCCCGCCCGACGGCGCCCGCCACCTCGGCCACGACGTCCAGCGGGAACGAGTCGTCCTCGACCGAGCGCACCAGCAGCACGCCGTCGACGTCCTCGACCGGCGGACCGCCGACGCCCCGGTTCCCGGTGCCGTTCGCACCGCCGGCCGGGCTCGCCGTGCCGCGGCGGCCCGCGCCGGAGCCGGACCGGCGTCCCCGGCCCGGCATCACGGACGACCAGCGGCTCACGCGTCCGTCCCCCGGACCGGGTGAACGGCCTCGGTCAGCACCCGCGCGGTGCGGTCCACGGGCGCGGCGGCGGGGGCCCGCTCCTGCGCACCGCCTTGGACCGCGTCGCGTACGGCGTCGGGATCCAGCAGCATGCTCACCGCGGCCGAGGGGTTCAGGTACAGCACGTGTCCCTCGGGGACGCGCGTCAAGAGCTCGTCGACGCCGACGAGTTCGAAGGCGAAACGCCCCGACGTGTGCAGGAACACCGACGAGGTGAACAGCGGCACGACCGGCGTCCCGTCCGGCGCCGCCGCACTCAGCAGACCGCCGCCCGGCGCCGTCAGCACGGCGACTTCCCGCCCCGCCAGCGCCGCCGGCACCGCCTCGCCGGGCCCGTAGCCGGTCGACGCGAGCTGGATGGCGCGGTCCACCTCGTCCTCCGGCTCGGGCCAGCCGAGCGCGCGCGGGGACGGCCGGTACTCGGGGTTGTCCTCCCACTCGACGATCTCGCCGTCGAGGCCGGACCGCCACCGGCCGGTCATCGCCCACTCCGGCGGTTTCCCCTCCCCGGACCACATCGGGTCGACCACCCCCAGCCAGTGGTCCGGGGCGAGGCGGGCCGCCTCGCGGATGTCGTCCGGAACGGGCGGGAGCGCCTCGTCCTGCTGGCTCATCGCTGTCCTCACTCGGTGGATCGGGACGACGGTGCGGTCCGTGCCGGGTCGTCCAGGGCATCCGGGTCGTCCAGGGCATCCGGGTCGTCCAGGGCGTCCGGGTCGTCCAGGGCGTCCGGGTCGTCCAGGGCATCCGGGTCGTCCAGGGCGTCCGGGTCGTCGCGCCAGAGGAGGCGGCGCGCGGTGGTGGCGTCCGTGACGACTCCGGTGAGCAGTCCGGACCTCAGTGCGGCGCGGACCGCCCCGGCGCCGCGTCCTCCGGCCGTGACGCCGATCAGCTCCGCGACGCCGCGGAGTTCGGCGACGCTGACGGCGATCGTGCGGGCGTTCAGCTCGGTGGGGATCACCCGGCCGGTGGCGTCCAGGACGTGGCCGGCCACCTCGGCGCACGCTCCCGCCTCCCGGAGCGTCTCCCGCTCCCGCTCGGACAGGGCGTCGTACACCGCGGAGTGCGGGGCGTCCCACGCCGCGATGCCGACGACGGCCTTGGTGACCAGACCGAACCGGTCCAGCGTCTCGGCGGTGGCGGGCTGGCTGCGCAGGACGGCGGCCGTCGCCGCGTCGGGCAGCAGGAACGGGGTGTGGAGGGGGAACGCCCTGCCCCCGCCCGCCGCTGCCGTACGGCGGACCGCGGTGATCGCGGCGTCATGGGCGAGGTCCCGCCCGTGCACCCCGGTCAGCTGGACCACGTCGCACAGCGGCAGCCGGGTGACCGCCTCGCTGAGCGCGTCCACCGCGTGGCTGCCGTCCAGCCCGAGGACGTCGCCCTCCTCGGCGATCTCCGAGACCAGCCGGGCCGCCGCCGTGCCGAGCCAGCGCCCGCTCTGCCACTGGTCCGCCGACGCCGCCGTACCGCTCTCACCGCGGCCCAGGTTGACAACGATGCCGTGCCGGAGACCGAACCGCTCGGTCAGTGCCCGTCCGAGCGGGACGTCGATCTCGGCCGGGACGGTGATGTCGATCCGCACGATGTCGTGGGCCACGGCCGCGTCGAGGAGGCGGGCCACCTTGAACCGGCTGATGCCGAACTCCTTGGCGATCTCCACCTTCGACCGCTGCTCCAGGTAGAAGCGCCGGGCGACGGCGGCGGCGAGGAGCGTGTCGATCGGCGCGGGTAACGCCGCCGCCTCAGCCGGTTCGGCCATGTCGTCTCTCCGCGCTCTCATCGTTCGTCAACTCACACTACTTCCCCGGCTAGTTCATCCGTGCGAAGTGATCAAAACATGACGGAGAAGTGATATTGAAGTGACACCTGAGACGTCAGCGACCGCCGAGACCGAACTTTCCACGTCCCGAACGGGTCGCCCGCACCAGGGCGGGGAAGAAGTCATTCCGACTCCCCTCCCTCCACCAGCACCTCAGGGAGCCCCATGCTGCGCGGCATCGACGTGAGTGCGTACCAGTCGTCCTCGTACGACACCGACGGCCTGTCCTTCGTCTTCATCAAGGCGACGGAGGGCCGTTCGTACACCAACCCCAGGCTCTCGGCCCAGACGGAGAGGGCCCGCGGAGCCGGTCTGGTCGTCGGCTTCTACCACTTCCTCTGGCCGGGCAACCTCACGGCCCAGGCGGAGTACTTCGTGCGCAAGGCCCCGGAGAGACAGGGGGACGTCCTCGCGGTCGACTGGGAGACGACGGGCGAGGGAACGCATGCGAGCAACGCGGAGAAGGACCGCTTCATCCGGAAGGTGAAGGAGCTGCGACCCGGCAACAGGGTCATTCTGTATTGCAATCGGAATTTCTGGCTGAACGTCGACACGACGTCCTACGCGGGCGACGGCCTCTGGATCGCCGACTACGTCACCGCCGGGAAGCCCCGCATCCAGGCGGAGTGGCGCTTCCACCAGTACACCGACGACCCGCTGGACAAGAACGTCGCGGACTTCCCCAGCAGGCCGGCGCTGAAGGAGTGGGCCGAGGGCGCCTGACCCCGGCCCGCTCCGGGACCAGCCTACTTGTCCAGGTGCGCCCAGAACTCGTCGAAGGACAGCAGCTTGTCGCCGTCGAGGTCCCGCGACGCGATGACGGCCTCGGCGACCGTCTCGGTGACGTTCCAGTCGCCGCCCTGGGCCAGCGCGGTCTTGAACTCGGCAGCGGTGATGAACCCGTCCCCGTTCGTGTCGATCCGCTCGAACTGCTTCCGTGCTTCCTCGATGTCCGCCACCGGTCCGCCCCTCGTTCATTTCGTACGTGTACTGACGCGGGCCAGATTATCCGGCCCGGGAGCGCCGCTGATCAGCGGTCCGCCACGCGCATCTCGAACCAGGTGGTCTTGCCGTGGGAGAGGAGGTCGACGCCCCAGCGGTCGGCGAGTTCGTCGACGAGGAAGAGGCCGCGGCCGCTGACGTCCGTCTCCTGCACCGGCATCAGGCACGGCAGGGCGCGGGACGGGTCGCGGACCTCGACGCGGATCCAGCCCCGGCGGTGCCGCATGCTCAGGCCGAAGGCGCGGGCCCCGGTGTGGCGTACGGCGTTGCCGACCAGCTCCGAGACCAGCAGCACGGCGTCCTCGGTGAGCTTGGGGGGCAGGCCCCACCGGCGCAGGATGACGATCTGGACGAGCCGGCGGGCGAGGGCGGCGGACTCGGGGCGGGACGGGAGCGGAACTTCACCCTCCGTGGGGTCGCCGTACAACTCCAGTGCCTGTACGGCACGTTCGTCCTCGACCGTCGGCGACCAGCGCGACGCGGTGGCACGCCCGTCTCCCCGCGGCTGCTCCATGCCCTCCAGCCCCGCCATGCCCTCATCATGGCCGCACACCGGGGCGGCAGGGGCCGTTCCGAGGGAATACGCCCCCCGTGCGCCCCCAGTCCGCCGCGATCCTCCGGTATACGCCAAAGACATGCCCATGGCTCCGAAAGCCTGCTCGACCTGCGGCAACGATTCACGCTCGGGCAATCGACGGGCCCCCTCGACGGAAACGGCTTAAGGGTGCGACAAGGCTCCCATGATGCGCACCGCCGGGGGGCCGGACCGGACATGACGTCACCTGCGATTCCGGTGCGGGGGTTTCACCCGCTCGTCACAGGAACTTCGCCTTGCCGGGGCCTTCCTCCACGAAGCTGCGCATGCCCCGCTCGCGGTCCTCCGTGGCGAACAGGCCCGCGAACCAGTTGCGTTCCACCGCGAGTCCGGTGTCGATGTCCGTCTCCAGCCCGGCGTCGACCGACTCCTTGGCCGCCCGCAGCGCGATCGCCGGCCCCTGTGCCAGCTTCGCGGCCCAGGCGTGGGCCTGGGCGTAGACCTCGTCGGCGGGGACCACGCGGTCCACCAGGCCGAGGGACAGCGCCTCGTCGGCCCGCACCTGACGGCCGGTGAAGATCAGGTCCTTGGCCTTGGACGGGCCGATCAGCCGGGCCAGCCGCTGGGTGCCGCCCGCGCCCGGGATCAGGCCGAGCAGGATCTCGGGCTGGCCGAGCTTGGCGTTCTCCCCGGCGATGCGGTAGTCGGCGCACAGGGCGAGCTCGCAGCCCCCGCCCAGCGCGTAGCCGGTGACGGCGGCCACGACCGGCTTGGGGATGCGGGCGACGGCGGTGAAGGAGTCCTGGAGGGCGCGGGCGCGCAGGACCATCGCCGTGTGGTCCATGGCCTGCATCTCCTTGATGTCCGCGCCCGCCGCGAACACCTTCTCGCCGCCGTGGATCACCACGGCGCGCACGTCCTCGCGGCGCGTGGCCTCCTCGGCGAGCTCCTTCAGACGGTCCTGCGTGGCGACGTCCAGCGCGTTCATGGGCGGGCGGTCCAGGCGCAGCGTGCCGACGCCCTCGGCGACTTCGAGATGTACGGTCATGGCAGCAGGTTAACGGTGACTAACGGCTGGCGAGCCGGTGCCGTGGCTCACACCCGTGCCGGGGGTCCGGGGGCCGCCCCCGGGCAAGCACAGCACGGTGACCAACGGCTGACGAGCCGGCGCCGTGGCTCACACCCGCAGGGGTACGGCCACGGCCCCGGTGCGGACACCGGGGCCGTGGGCAGGGAAGCGGGCGTCCTACGCCTTCCACTTCTCCCAGGACATGTTCCAGCCGTTGAGGCCGTTGTCCGGGGCGATCACGGCGTCGTCGGAGTTCTTCACCTCGACCACGTCACCGATCAGCGAGTTGTCGAAGAACCAGGCCCCCGGGGCCTTCTTGTCCCAGCCGCCCTGCACGTCGCGCAGACCGATGCAGCCGTGGCTGGCGTTGCGGTTGCCGAAGGCGTCGCCGCCCCAGTAGTTGCCGTGGATGAAGGTGCCGGAGGTGGACAGGCGCATGGCGTGCGGGACGTCCTCGATGTCGTACTCGCCGGCGTAGCCGACCGTCTCGCCGTTCATGCGGGTGACCTTCAGCTTCTCGCTGATGACCATCTTGCCGTTCCAGGTCTCGTAGCCCGGGGCGCCGGTGGTGACCGGGATCTTCTTGATCACCTTGCCGTCGCGGATCACCTTCATGGTGTGCTTCTTGGCGTCGACCACGGAGATCTGGCTGCGGCCGACGGTGAAGGAGACCGTCTTGGCCTGCTCGCCGTAGACGCCGTCGCGGCCCTCGACGCCGTCGAGGTTGAGGTCGACGGTGACCTTGGTGCCGGCCTTCCAGTACTTCTCGGGGCGGAAGTCGAGGCGGTCGTTGCCGAACCAGTGGCCCTCGACCTCGACGGCCGGCTCGGTGGTGATGCGGATGGCCTTCTCGACGTCCTCGGGGTGGGTGATGCCCCGGGTGAAGCGGAGGGAGAAGGGCATTCCGACGCCGACGGTGGAGCCGTCCTCGGGGGTGAAGTGCCCGAGGAAGGTCTTCTTCGGCGTCAGGGTGGTGAAGCGGGAGTCCTGCGAGGTGGTGCGGCCCTCGGCGTCCTCGGCGACCGCGTGCACCGTGTAGGTGGTGGAGGCGGCCAGGTGGGTGGACGGCGTCCAGGAGGCGCCGTCCCTGGATATCGCGCCCTCGACGGCCTTGCCCTCGGCGTTCTTGACGACGACCTCGGTGAGCTTGCCCCGGGCGGCCGTCACCTTCAGCTCGCCGCTGGTCCCGACCGACGTGGCGCCGTCGCGCGGGGCGATGGCGACCACGGCCTCGGACTGCGTGCTGCGCGCCGCCGTGGAGCCCTTGTCCTCGCCCTTGCCGTCGCCCGGGCCGGAGGCCGGCTCCGATCCCCCGCCGCCGCAGGCGGTGACCGCCAGCATCACCCCGAGTGCCAGCGCCGCGAGCTTCCTGCCGCCGCGCCGCGCGCCCACCGGCGCCCCCGATATCGGCCCCACGTTCACTTGTCTCTCCCCTCGGCGGGTCCGGCCGGACCCGGCCCCCCAGTGCGCCTCTCGCGCACACCGCGCATGGTAACCACAGGCCAGGGGCGTGGAAGGCGGCGGTTCCGTCACCGTTCCGTTCCAAGTTCACGGCCCGCCGAGGGCGGTACGGTCAGCGGCGGTTCACCGCGCTGCCCGCCTTCCACTCCTTCCAGTCCATGTTCCAGCCGCCGAGGCCGTTGTCCGGCGCGACCGTGCGGTCCTTGCTGTTGACCACCTCGACGACGTCGCCGATCAGGCTGCGGTCGAAGAACCAGCCCGCCGGGGTGTCCGCGCTGCCGCCCTTCACGTCGCGCAGGCCGACGCAGCCGTGGCTGACGTTGCCGCTTCCGAACACCTCGGGCGCCGCCCAGTAGTTGCCGTGCAGGAAGGTGCCGGAGCTGGTCAGCCGGATGGCGTGCGGGACGTCGGGGATGTCGTACTCGCCGCCGAAGCCGACCGTGCGGCTGTTCATGCGGGTGACCTCGAACATCTCGGTGATCACCATTTTGCCGTTGTACGTGGGCGTCCTGGCCGCGCCCGCCGTGACCGGCACGGTGGCGAGCAGTTCCCCGTCCCGGCGGACCCGCATGGTGTGGGCGGCGGCGTCGACCACGGACACCTGGCTGCGGCCGACGGTGAAGGTGAAGGTGCGGCGCTGCAGGCCGTAGACACCGGGCGCGCCCTCGACGTCGCGCAGGTCCAGGTCGACGGTGACCTCGGTGCCGGGCTTCCAGTAGTGCTCGGGGCGGAAGTCGAGCCGGGTGCCGCCGAACCAGTGGGGCCGGATCTCGACGGCGGGCCGTGCGGTGACCCGGACCGCGCGTTCCACGGCCGCGCGGCGGGTGATCTTCCGGTTGAACTCCAGGGAGACGATCATCCCGGTGCCGACGGTGGAGCGGTCCTCGGGGGCGACGTAGCCGATGAAGCGTTCCTCCGGGACGTGCGTGGTGAAGGTGGTGCGCCGGGCGGAGCGGCGTCCCTCGCCGTCGACGGCGACGGCGTCGACCGTGTACTTCGCGGCGAGCGCCAGCCGTTCGTCGTCCGGCTTCCAGGTGCGCCCGTCGCCGGAGACGCGACCCGGGACGGGCGACTCGCGCGCGTCCTGCGACACGACCGCCCTCACCGACTCCAGCCGGCCCTCCGCCACCCGCACCCGCAGGTGCTCGCCGGGACGGACGCCGGTGCTGCCGTCGCGCGGGGACACCTGGACGACGTCCCCGCGCCCCGGCGGCCCGAACGCCCCCGGAACGGGACCCCCCGGGCTGCACCCGGCCGTCGCGGCCAGCAGTCCTGCCCCTGTCACTACGACGGCCAGCGCGGCCCTCGCGCGCCGTGCGCGCCCTTGTACGTGCCTCACGCGGTACCCAACGACGGGCGTCGCCTCCGGGAAACGACCATGCCGTCCCCCGGGGAAACGTGAGTGCGAGGCGCGCTCTGGGCAGAACTGTGGGAGGACGACGCACCGGGGAGCCGCGGCCGGAGCCGCACGGGCCGTGGCTCCCCTGTCCGCCGTCGTCCCCCACGAGCCGCGGGAGGCTGACAGGTGTCCAGCGCAGCCGAGCAGGAGGCGGTGGCCGGAGAGCGGGCCACCGGGGACGGGCGTCCGGCCGTCGTCGTGAACGGCGCACGGCCGGCGCGGCCCGCGCCCACGGTGCCCGTCCGGCCGGGCCGGCCGACGCCGCTGGGCGCCCGGTTCCGCACCGGCCCGGACGGGGTGGCGGGGACCAACTTCGCGCTCTGGGCGGGCGGGGCGGAGGGGGTGGAGCTGTGCCTGTTCGACGAGCACGGCCGGGAGAGCCGGGCCCGGCTGACCGAGCTGACGCACGGCATCTGGCACGGCTTCGTGCCGGGGGTGCTGCCCGGGCAGCGGTACGGCTACCGGGTGCACGGCCGCTGGGACCCGTGGACCGGCGGGCGCTGGAACCCGGCGAAGCTGCTGCTCGACCCGTACGCCCGGGCCGTCGACGGCGACTTCGTGCTGCCGCCCGAGGTGTACGGGCACGTCCGCGACTGGCCGGAGCAGCATGTCGCGGACACCGTGCGCGACGACCGGGACTCGGCGCCGTTCGTGCCGAAGGGCGTGGTCGTCCACGACGACGACGACTGGGCGGACGACCGGCGGCCGAAGACGCCGTGGGCCGACTCGGTCATCTACGAGCTGCACGTGCGCGGCTTCACCATGCGCCACCCGGACGTCCCGGAGGAGCTGCGCGGCACCTACGCCGGGCTGGCGCACCCGGCGGCGATCGAGCACCTGGTGCGACTGGGGGTGACGGCGGTCGAGCTGCTGCCGGTGCACCAGTTCGCGCACGAGGACCACCTGCTGCGCCGGGGCCTGCGCAACTACTGGGGTTACAACTCCATCGGCTACTTCGCCCCGCACGCCGCCTACGCGGCCTCGGGGACGGCCGGGCAGCAGGTCGGCGAGTTCAAGCGGATGGTGCGGGCACTGCACGCGGCCGGCATCGAGGTGATCCTCGACGTCGTCTACAACCACACCGCCGAGGCGGGCGAGCTGGGCCCCACGCTGTCGTTGAAGGGCGTCGACAACCGCGGCTACTACCGCCTCCAGCCGGACGCCCGCCGCTACGCCGACTACACCGGCTGCGGCAACACCCTGCACGTGGTGCAGCCGCACGTGCTGCGGCTGATCACGGACTCGCTGCGCTACTGGGTGACGGAGATGGGCGTCGACGGCTTCCGCTTCGACCTGGCGGCGGCGCTGGCCCGTTCCATGCACGACGTGGACATGCTGTCGCCGTTCCTCGCGGTGATCGCGCAGGACCCGGTGCTGCGCCGGGTGAAGCTGATAGCGGAGCCGTGGGACGTCGGCTCCGGCGGCTACCAGGTGGGCGCCTTCCCTCCCCTGTGGACGGAGTGGAACGACCGCTACCGGGACGCGGTGCGGGACTTCTGGCGGCACGCGCTGCCGGACGTGCGGGAGATGGGCTACCGGCTGTCCGGGTCCAGCGACCTGTACGCCTGGGGCGGGCGGCGGCCGTACGCCTCGGTCAACTTCGTCACCGCGCACGACGGTTTCACCCTGCGCGACCTGGTGTCGTACGACCGCAAGCACAACGAGGCCAACGGGGAGGGGAACCGCGACGGCACGGACGACAACCGGTCGTGGAACTGCGGCGCGGAGGGCGAGACGGACGACGGGGACGTGCGCGCCCTGCGGCGGCGGCAGCTGCGGAACCTGCTGACGACGCTGCTGCTGTCGACGGGCGTGCCGATGCTGGTGGCCGGCGACGAGATGGGCCGCACCCAGCGCGGCAACAACAACGCCTACTGCCAGGACAGCGAGATCGGCTGGGTGGACTGGAGCCTGCGGGACGCCCCGGAGTGGCGGCCGCTGTTCGCGCTGGCCTCGCGGCTGATCGCGCTGCGCCACCGGCACCCGGTGCTGCGCCGCCGCTCGTTCTTCTCCGGCCGGGCGCACTCCGCGGACGGGCTGCGGGACCTGGCCTGGTTCACCCCGCACGGCCGGGAGATGACCGAGGGCGACTGGTACGCGCCGGCCGCCACGCTCGGCATGTACCTCTCCGGCCGGGACATCCCGGGACGCGACGAGCAGGGCGCGCCGGTGCTCGACGACAGCTTCCTGGCCGTCCTGCACGCGGGCGCGGACCCGGTCGGCTTCCTGCTGCCGGGACCGCCGTGGGCCGAGCGGTACGAGGTGGTCGTCGACACCTCACGGGAGGAGCAGGACCGGGCGCCCGGCGTGGTGCACCGCGCGGGGGCGCCGGTCACCGTGCCGGGGCGGTCGGTGCTGCTGCTACGGGTGCTGCCCTGACGCCCGGCGTGCGCAGGCGCGCGGTCAGCCGAGGATGCCCCGGTCGTACGCCGTCGCCACGGCCGCCGCCCGGTCCTTGGCGCCCAGCCTGGCGAGGACGTGTGTCAGACGCGTCTTGGGGGCCCGGCCGTTCGGCGAGCGGGCGCCGGTCGGCGGGGCGGGGGTGGAAGGAGGCGCAGAGCTCCAGGGCCTCGCGGACGGTCGGCTCGGACTGGAGTCCGCTCTGCCGGAGCCGCGCGCCGAGGACGCGGGTGACCTCCTCGTGGTCGGCGACGGGGCCGAGTCCGGCGACCCGGACCCGCCCGGCGTCGGGACGCGCAGCCCCTCCACGCACTCCACGGTGGTGGTCCTGCCGGCGCCGTCGGGGCCGTGGATGCCGAAGATCCCGCCCTCGTCGGCGGAGAAGGACACCCCGTCGACGGCGGGCCGGCCGCCGTAGGCCTTGCGCAGGTCGGTGACGCCGATGACGGACATGACGGCCGGTGTTCCGGCGGGCGGGGTGCGCGGACATCGGCCGTCCCGCTCGGCCGCGCATCGTCCGATCGGCCGGTGGAGTGGTACGACTCCCCGGTCCGCGGCGCCCGTTCACCGGGGCACGGCCGCCCGGCGGCGCAGGTCGTAGGTCCTGGGACCGAGGCGGACCGGTCCGGAATTCGGTGGGCAGCGACAGTGGCGAACCGTACTCTCACTGCTGATGCCCACTACACCTTCTCCCCGGGAACCCCGCTCCACCGTGCGGACGCTGCTGCGGCTGTGGCCGTACGTGCGCCCCGTGCGGGCGCGCCTGTTCACCGCCGCGTTCATCGCCGTCCTGGCGTCCTGCATCGGGCTGGTCATCCCGCTCGTGCTGAAGTGGATGGTCGACGGGCCGATCGCCCACCGGGACCCGGCGGGGGTGTGGCTCGGCGCGCTGTACCTGCTGCTGCTCGGGCTGGCGGAGGCGCTGCTGTTCGGGGTGCGGCGCTGGCTGGTGGCGCGGCCGCTGTCGCACGTCGAGGCGGAGATGCGGGCCGGCCTGTACCGGCATCTGCAGCGGCTGCCGATCGCGTTCCACGACCGCTGGCCCTCGGGGCAGTTGCTGTCACGGGCCACCACGGACCTGATGCTGCTGCGCATGTTCCTGGCGTTCCCGTTGACGTTCCTGCTGGTCAACGGGGTGACGATCCTGATCGGCGTGATCATCATGCTGGTCCAGGACTGGACGCTGGGGCTGGTCATCCTGGTGCCCGCGGTGCCGGTGCTGATCACCTGCGTGGTGTTCGAGAAGCGGTACTCGAGCGCGGCGCGGCAGGCGCAGGACCAGGTGGGCGATCTGACGACCGTGGTCGAGGAGAGCGTGCTCGGCATCCGGATCATCAAGGGGTTCGGCCGGCACCGCAGCCAGGCGCGCGCGTTCCGGGAGCTGTCGGGGAAGCTGCGGGGCACGGAGCTGCACAAGGCGCGGCTGCTGGCGACGATCCTCGGCGTGATCGTGACCCTGCCCGAACTGGCCATCGGGGCGGCGCTGGTGCTGGGCGCGGTGCAGGTGGCGGACGGCTCGCTGTCGGCGGGCACGCTGGTGGCGTTCCTGTCCACGGCGCTGGCGCTGCGCTGGCCGGTGGACTCGATCGGCTTCCTGCTGGCGATGAGCCAGGAGGCGGCGACGGCCACCGAGCGGTACTTCGAGGTGATGGACGCGGAGCCGGAGTCCGGCACCACGGCGTCCGCCGGGAAGCACAGCGGCCCCCGGGAGGGCGGGCTGCGGTTCGAGAACGTCACCTTCCGCTATCCGGACGCCCCCGAGGGCTCGCCGCCCGTGCTGGACCGCGTCGACCTGCACATCCGGCCCGGCGAGTCGCTGGCGCTCGTCGGTGCGACCGGCAGCGGCAAGACCACGCTGACCGCGCTCGTGCCCCGGCTGCACGAGGTCACCGAGGGGCGCATCACCCTCGACGGGCGGGACATCACGGCGATGTCCCGGGAGGAGCTGCGCTCCCGCGTGGCCGTCGCCTTCGAGGAGCCGACGCTGTTCTCCGCGACCGTCGGCGAGAACGTCCTGATGGGCGGCGGCAGCGGCGAGGAGGACCTGGAGCGCGCGCTGGCCGTCGCCCAGGCCGACTTCGTACACGCGCTGCCGCAGGGCACCGCCACCCAGGTCGGCGAGCAGGGCCTGAGCCTGTCCGGCGGGCAGCGGCAGCGGCTCGCGCTCGCCCGCGCGGTCGTGGGGCGCCCCGGCTTCCTGGTGCTGGACGATCCGCTGTCCGCGCTGGACGTGCACACCGAGGCCGCGGTCGAGGCCGCGCTGCGCCGGGTGCTCGCCGACACCACGGCGCTGATCGTGGCGCACCGCCCGTCCACGGTGCTGCTCGCCGACCGGGTGGCGCTGCTGTCCGGCGGGCGGATCACGGCGGTCGGCACCCACCACGAACTGCTGCGCGGCAATGCCGAGTACGCCCACCTCATGTCGGGCGACCCGGCGGAGGAACTGGAGGAGCAGCGATGACGGCGGCCACGACCGCACCCGTCCGCGACGAGGACGACGACCGGTCACCGGAGCAGGGCGGCGGCGACCCCTTCGACCGGGACGTGCTGCCCACTCCCCCGGGCGCCACCGGCGCGCTGCTGCGCTCCCTGCTCGCGCCGATGCGCGGCCGGGTGGCGCTGACCGCGCTGTTGCTGCTGCTCCAGCAGGCCGCCGTGCAGGCCGGTCCGCTGCTGGTGGCGTACGCGATCGACCGGGCGGTGCCCGCGTTCCGCGGCGACGACCACGGGCCGCTGATCGCGGTGGCGGTGGGGTACCTGCTGTGCGCGTCGGCGGCCGGCGCGCTGCAGTACGCGTTCGTCACCGCGTCCGCCCGGGTCAGCCAGGACGTGCTGCTCGACCTGCGCGGCCGGATCTTCCGGCACGCGCAGGCGCTGAGCGTGGACTTCCACGAGCGCTACACCTCCGGCCGGCTGATCTCCCGTTCCACCACCGACGTCGAGTCGCTGCGGGAGCTGCTGGAGGAGGGCCTGCAGGAACTGGTGACGACCATCCTGTCCGCCGTGTACATCTCGGCGCTGCTGCTGTGGCTGGACCTGGGGCTGGGCGCGGTGGCGGTGGCGTCGTTCCTGCCGCTGTACCTGCTGGTGCGGTCGTACCAGCGGCGGGCGCGGCGGGTGTACCGGCGGCGGTCGACGGCGATCGCCGCGGTGATCGTGAAGTTCGTCGAGACGATGAACGGCATCCGTCCGGTGCGCGCCTTCCGCCGTGAGCGGGCCAACGACGCCGACTTCGCGGTGCTGAACCGGCGGCACGAGAAGACCAACGGCGACGCGCTGCTGGAGATGGCCCGCTACGTCGTCGGCTCCCGGGTGACCGCCAACACCACGGTGGCGCTGATCGTGCTGTGGGGCGCCTACCGGGTGGCCGGGGAGACGCTGGCGCTCGGCGTGCTGGCGGCGGCCGTGCTGTACCTGCGGCGGCTGTACGACCCGATCGACCGGCTGGGCATGTTCCTCAACTCGGCGCAGTCGGCGGCGGCCTCGCTGGAGAAGATCGCCGGCCTGCTGGCGCAGACCCCGTCCGTGCCCGAGCCGGCGGCCCCCCGCGAGCTGCCGGGGCGGCGCCCCGCTCTCCCCGGGCGCGAGGTGGTCTTCGACGACGTGCGGTTCGCGTACCGCACCGGCGGCGAGGTGCTGCCCCGCTTCGGGCTCACCCTGCCGGCCGGGCAGACCGTCGCGGTCGTCGGCTCCACCGGCGCGGGCAAGTCGACGCTGGCGAAGCTGCTCGCCCGGTTCTACGACCCCACCGGCGGACGGGTGCTGCTCGACGGCGTCGACCTGCGCGACCTGACGGGACGGGACCTGCGGCGCGAGGTGGTGATGGTGACCCAGGAGGCGTTCCTGTTCTCCGGGACGGTCGCCGAGAACATCGCGATCGGCCGTCCGGAGGCCACCCGGGAGGAGATCGAACAGGCGGCCAAGGAGATCGGCGCGCACGACTTCATCGCCGCACTGCCCGACGGCTACGACACGGACGTCCGCAAGCGCGGCGGCCGTATCTCGGCCGGCCAGCGCCAGCTGGTGGCGTTCGCGCGGGCGTTGCTCGCGGACCCGGCGGTGCTGATCCTGGACGAGGCGACCAGTTCGCTGGACGTTCCCGGCGAGCGGGCGGTGCAGCGGGCGATGGCCACGGTGCTGAAGGGCCGTACGGCGGTGGTGATCGCGCACCGGCTGTCCACCGTGGAGATCGCGGACCGGGTGCTGGTGATGGAGCGCGGGCGGATCGTGGAGGACGGCAGCCCGGACGAACTCATCGGCGGCACGGGCCGGTTCGCGGATCTGCACCGGGCCTGGCGGGACAGCCTGGTGTGACGCCCCGCCGAGGGGGCCGCCGTCGGGGGGCCGCTCCCGGGGCCGCGACGGGGGACCGACCGAGAGGAGCGCACCGGTGGCGGAGGCGACGTCGATGCTGCTCGCCCGTCTGCACGCGGCCGGGCTGACCGATGTCGGCACGGTCGAGCCGGCCTCCGGGGGCCTCGCCGCGACCGCGGGGCTGGCGCGCCGCGCGGACGGCACACCGGTGTTCGTGAAGGCGTTCGGCGAGCCGCCGGCGGACGACGCCTTCGCCGCGGAGGCCGAGGGGCTGACGGTGCTGCGCGAGGCGGGCGGCGTCACCACGCCGGACGTCGTCCTCGCGGACCGGGACCTGCTCGTGCTGTCGGTGCTGCGTCCCCGGCCGGACACGGAGGCGTTCTGGGAGGCGTGCGCGCACGCGGTCGCCCGGCTGCACACCGGCACGCGGCACGACCGGTTCGGCTGGCACCGGGACAACTGGCTGGGCCGCCGCCGTCAGGTCAACACCTGGACGGACGACGGGTTCGAGTTCTTCGCCCGGCACCGGCTGCTGCGCTGGCTCGACGAGCCCCGGGTCCACCGGGCGCTGGACGCCGCCGACCGGCAGGCGCTGGAGCGGCTGTGCGACCGGCTGCCCGAGCTGCTGCCGGCCCGGCCCGCCTGCCTGACGCACGGCGACCTGTGGGCGCAGAACGTCATGGCCGCCCCCGACGGGCGGCCCGCGCTGATCGACCCCGCCGTGTCGTACACCTGGGCGGAGGTGGACCTGGCCCACCTGTGGACGACTTCACCCCCGCCCGAGGCGCGGGTGTTCTTCGAGCGGTACGCCGAGCTGACCGGGCTCGACGCCGGCTGGCGGGACCGGATGCCCGTCCTCCAGCTGCGGCAGCACCTTGCCGTGATCGCCCAGTTCGAGCCCGACTGGGGCGCCGCCGGACACGTACGGGCCACGCTCGCGCCGTTCCGGAAGCGCCCGTGAGAGCGACCGGCGCGACGACGGGGCACACCGGCCGCCGGGCCGTACGGGGAGGGGAACGGACGTGATCGACGCCTACGGGGATCCCGGCACGCCCGACGGGCGCGGCGGGGCCCGCTACCTGTGGTGGCTGGTGCGCCGGCAGCCGGGGCGCTGCGTGGCGGGGGCGGTGTACGGCAGTGTGTGGATGGTGCTGCTGGCGGCGGTGCCGTACCTGATGTCGCGGGCGGTGGACGACGGGCTGGGGCCGGGCGACATGACGGCGCTGGCCGGCTGGGCCGGCGCCCTGGTCCTGGTGACCGCCTTCAACGCCTGGCTGAGCATGATGCGGCACCGCACGATGACGATGGTCCGGATGGACGCCACCTTCCGCACGGTGAAGGTGGTCGTCGGGCACACCGTGAGGCTGGGCGCGGCGCTGGAGCGGCGGGCGGCGGCCGGGGAGGTCGTGACCATCGGGGTGGGCGACGTGCAGGTGATCGCCCAGTCGCTCACCGCCGTCGGGCCGGGGTTCGGCGCGGTCGTGGCGTACGCGGCGGTGGCGGGGCTGCTGCTGTCGGTGTCGCCGCTGCTGGCCGTGGTGGTGCTGCTCGGGGTGCCGGTGATCGGGCTGGTCGTGGGGCCGCTGATGGGGCGGCTCCAGGGCACGGAGACGGAGTACCGGCAGCGGCAGGGCGTGCTGACCGCCCGGATCGGGGACCTCGCGGGCGGGCTGCGGGTGCTGAGCGGGCTGGGCGGCAAGGGGCTGGTCGCGGACGCGTTCCGCCGCGACTCGGGGCGGCTGCGGGAGCAGGGCTACCGGGTGGGGGCGGTGACGAGCTGGATGCAGGCGCTGGCCGCGGGGCTGCCGACGCTGTTCCTCGCGGTGGTGACCTGGATCGCGGCGCGGCAGGCCGCGCAGGGGGACATCAGCATCGGTGAACTGGTGTCGGTGTACGGGTACGTGACCGTCCTGGTGTGGCCGGTGATGTTCCTGGTCGAGTGCGGCTACTACCTCAGCCGGGGCGTGGTGGCGGCCGGGCGGGTGGCGGCGCTGCTGCGGATCCAGCCGCCGCCGGACGCGGCCACCGCCGACCCGCCGGCCGAGCCGTCCGCGCTGGACGACCCGGAGTCGGGGGTGCGGGTGCCGCCCGGGCGGCTGACCGCGCTGGTGTGCGCCCGGCCCGCGGACGCGGCGGCCGTGGTGGACCGGCTGGGCCGGTACGCGCCGTCGGACGTCACCTGGGGCGGGGTCCGGCTGGACGAGATCGCGCTCGCGCGGGTGCGGGAGCGGATCCTGGTCGCCGACCCGGAGGCCGCGCTGTTCGCGGGCCCGCTGCGGGAGGTGGTGGCGGGCCGGGGCGGGGCGTCCGACGCGGAGGTGCTGCGCGCGCTGCACGCGGCGGCCGCCGACGACGTCGTGCGCGGACTGCCCGGCGGGCTGGACTCGGTGGTGTCCGCGCAGGGGCGCAGCCTCTCCGGCGGCCAGCGGCAGCGGGTCCGGCTGGCCCGGGCCCTGCTCGCCGACCCCGAGGTGCTGCTGGCGGTGGAGCCGGCCTCGGCGCTCGACGCGCACACCGAGGCCCTGGTCGCCGACCGGCTGCGCGCCGCGCGGCAGGGCCGTACGACCGTGCTGGCCACCACCTCGCCGCTGGTGCTGGACCGGGCCGACCGGGTGCTCTTCCTGGTCGACGGGAAGGTGGCGGCGAGCGGCGCCCACCGCGAACTGCTGGACGGCGAACCGGAGTACCGGCTCCTCGTGGCCAGGGACGCCGGGCAGGACGCCCCCGAGGAGGTGACGGGATGAGCGGGGAGCGGCTTCCGGTGGCGGGACCGGCCGACGTCCGCCGGGCGGCCGGGGAGCTGGTGCGGGCGGACGGCCGGGCCGTCGCGGGCGTGCTGGCGCTGAACGGCCTGGCGGCCCTGGCCGGTCTGGCCGGGCCGTGGCTGCTCGGGCGGATCGTCGACGAGGTGCGGGCGGGCGGCGGCACCGCGGTGGTGGACCGGCTGGCGCCGGTCATCCTGGCGTGCGCGGTGGCGCAGCTGCTGCTGTCCCGCTGGGCCCGCTTCGTGGGACACCGGTTCGGCGAGCGGACGCTGGCGCGGGTGCGGGAGCGGTTCGTGGACCGGGTGCTGGCGCTGCCCTCCGCCGTGGTGGAGCGGGCGGGCACCGGTGATCTGACGACGCGGGGCACGGCCGACGTGACCGCCGTGGGCACCACGCTGCGCGACGCCGGTCCCTCGATGCTGGTCAACGCGGTGCAGTCGTTGTTCGTCATGGCCGCGATCCTGTTCGTCGACCCCTTGCTGGGCGCCCTGGGGCTGCTGTGCCTCACCCCGATCCGGCTGGTGCTGCGCTGGTACCTGCGGCGGGCCCGGGACGCGTACCTCGCCGAGGGCGCGGCCAGCTCGGACGTGGCCGAGGTGGTCGCGTCGACGGCGTCGGGCGCTCGTACCGTGGAGGCGCTGCGGATGGAGGAGCGGCGGGTCCGGGCGAGCCGGGAGGCGCTGGAGGCGTCCCGCCGCGCCCGCATGCGCACGCTGTTCCTGCGCTCGGTGTTCTTCCCCGTGGTCGAGCTGTCGTACGTGGTGCCGGTGGCCGGGGTGCTGCTGTGCGGCGGGTGGCTGCACGGGCGGGGCGCGGTGAGTCTCGGCGCGGTGGTGGCGGCCTCGCTGTATCTGCTGCAGCTGAGCGGCCCGCTGGACGAGGTGCTGATGCGGCTGGAGCAGCTCCAGGCGAGCGGCGCCTCGTTCGCCCGGGTGGAGGGGCTGGCCCGGGCGCCGCGCGCGGCGGGGCGGAGCGACGTCCCGGACCCGGCCGGGGACCGTATCGACGTGACCGGGGTGCGCTACGCGTACGACGGGGGCGGCGAGGTGCTGCGCGGGGTGGACCTGACGGTGAGGCCGGGCGAACGGCTGGCGGTGGTGGGGCCGTCGGGCGCGGGCAAGACCACGCTGAGCCGGCTGCTGGCGGGGGTGGACGCGCCGACCGCCGGGAGCGTGACCGTGGGCGGGGTGCCGGTGGCGTCGCTGGACCCGGAACGGCTGCGCCGGCAGGTGGTGCTGGTGACCCAGGAGCACCATGTCTTCCTCGGGTCGGTCCGGGACAACCTGCGGATCGCCGCACCGGACGCCGGGGACGAGGAACTGTGGGCGGCGCTGGCCGTGGTGGGCGCGGACGGCTGGGTGCGGGAGCTGCCGCGCGGCCTGGACACCGGGCTGGGCGAGGGCGGTCACCCCACGGACGGCCCGCAGGCGCAGCAACTGGCCCTGGCGCGCGTGGCGCTGGCCGATCCGCACACGCTGATCCTCGACGAGGCCACCGCCCTGCTCGACCCGACGACGGCCCGGCACGCCGAGCGGGCGCTGGCCGCCGTGCTGGAGGGCCGTACGGTCGTCGCCGTCGCGCACCGGCTGCACACCGCGCACGACGCGGACCGGGTGGCGGTGATGGAGGACGGCCGGGTCTCCGAACTGGGGACGCACGACGCCCTGGTGGCGGCGGACGGGGTGTACGCGGCGCTGTGGCGGTCCTGGCACGGGGACCGGCCGGCCGGCGCGCCGTGAGGCCGGCGGCCGGGGTCCGTCACGGCGGCGGGCCCGGCCGCCCGGGTCGGGGCCCTCTCCCTTCTGTCCGCATAACGGACGCCTCCCCCCGGACACCGAACGGATTCCGGCCAACTTCCTGACGCGCCCCTGACAGAAACCGCGATCCCCTGCCACTCTTCCCACGGCCGCTGCACAGCAACCCCACAGCTTCGGCTGCCCGTTGCCCGACGGCCACTGCTCGGAGCACTTCCGTTCTGCCCGGCCGGCTGACCCGCCGATCGGTCTCCCCAGGCCGCGCACCCCCGCGGCCCCGCAGAAGGAGTCAGCGTTGAGAAGCAGGACGTCCCACAGACGCACCCCCCGCACCCCGCAGCGCCGCGCCGCCGCCGTCGCCCTCGCCGGGGTGGCCGCGCTGATCGCCACGGCCGTGCAGTCCGGCGCCGCCACCGCCGCCCCCGACACGGCGCCCCGGGCCGCGAGCGCCGCAGCGCCCGGCGCGGAGTCGGTGCGGCTCACCCCCGCCCAGCGCGCCGCGCTGATCCGCGAGGCGGAAGCCGCCACGGCGCGGACCGCCAGGGACCTCGGCCTGGGCGCGAAGGAGAAGCTCGTCGTCCGCGACGTCCTCAAGGACCGTGACGGCACCGTGCACGTCCGCTACGAGCGCACCTACGACGGGCTGCCCGTCCTCGGCGGCGACCTGGTCGTCCAGGGCGACACGGCCGGCGAGGCGGACAAGGTCGTCAAGGCGACCCGCGCCGCGGTCAAGCCCGCCACCACCGCCGCGAAGGTGCCGGCCGCGAAGGCCGAGCAGCTGGCCCTGTCCGCCGCGAAGGCCGAGCGGGCCGAGGGCGCGGACGTCGACCGGGCCCCGCGCAAGGTGATCTGGGCGGCGGACGGAAAGCCGGTCGTGGCGTACGAGACGGTCGTCGGCGGCCTGCAGCACGACGGCACCCCGCAGGAACTGCACGTCGTCACCGACGCCACCACCGGCGAGAAGCTGTACGAGTGGCAGGCCGTGCACAACGGCACCGGCCACACCGTCTACAGCGGCACCGTGGACCTGACGACCACCCGGTCCGGCTCGACGTACAGCCTGACCGACGGGGCGCGCGGCAACCACCGCACGTACAACCTCAACCGCGGCACCTCCGGCACCGGCACCCTGTTCTCCGGGTCCGACGACGTCTGGGGCGACGGCAGTCCCTCCAACCTGGAGTCGGCCGCCGCCGACGCCCACTACGGGGCCGCGCTGACCTGGGACTACTACAAGAACGTGCACGGCCGCAACGGCATCCGCGGGGACGGCGTCGGCGCGTACTCCCGGGTCCACTACGGCAACAACTACGTCAACGCCTTCTGGTCGGACAGCTGCTTCTGCATGACCTACGGCGACGGCTCCGGCAACGCCAACCCGCTCACCTCGATCGACGTGGCCGCGCACGAGATGACCCACGGCCTCACCTCGAACACCGCGGGCCTGGTCTACAGCGGCGAGTCCGGCGGCCTCAACGAGGCGACCAGCGACATCTTCGGCTCGACCGTCGAGTTCTACGCGAACAACTCCTCCGACGTCGGTGACTACCTCATCGGCGAGGAGATCGACATCAACGGCAACGGCACGCCGCTGCGCTACATGGACAAGCCCAGCAAGGACGGCCGGTCCAAGGACTCCTGGTACTCCGGCATCGGCTCGATCGACGTGCACTACTCGTCGGGCGTGGCGAACCACTTCTTCTACCTGCTCGCCGAGGGCAGCGGCACCAAGACCGTCAACGGGGTCACCTACGACTCCCCCACCTCCGACGGCCTGCCGGTCACCGGCATCGGCCGCGCCAAGGCGGAGAAGATCTGGTTCCGCGCGCTCACCACGAAGTTCACCTCCACCACCAACTACGCGGCGGCCCGCACCGGCACCCTGGCGGCGACCGGTGAGCTGTACGGCACGGACAGCGCCGAGTACAAGGCGGTGCAGGACGCCTGGGCGGCCGTCAACGTCGGCACGCGCTCCGGCGGCCCCGGAGGCGGCGGCACCACCTTCGAGTCCACCGCCGACGTGGCGATCCCGGACGCCGGCGCCGCGGTGACGTCCGCGATCACCGTCACCGGCCGCACCGGCAACGCGCCGAGCAACCTCAGGGTCTCGGTGGACATCGTGCACACCTGGAGCGGTGACCTGGTCGTCGACCTGCTGGCCCCGGACGGCACGTCGTACCGGCTGCGCGACCGCACCGGCGGTTCGGCGGACAACATCAACGAGACGTACACCGTCGACGCGTCGTCGGAGACGGCCAACGGCACCTGGCGGCTGCAGGTGCGGGACATGGCCCGCTACGACACCGGCCACATCAGCGGCTGGAGCCTGACCTTCCCGTAGACGGACACCGCCGCGGCGCCGTTCCGGCCGCCCGGCGGCACCTGGAGCCCACCGCTCCGGGTGTCGCCGGGGTTCGCCGTCCCACCGCCTAGGCTTGGGTCTCATGTCTTCGGCGGACTTCACCTACGACCACGTCGGCGCGAGCCGGGATCCCGACTTCTGCCCTCCCGGTTTCCACCACCTGAGGGAGCGCACCCGGCTCGGTGAGGGGGAGAAGGTCTTCCGGCAGGCCGCCGACGCGCTGTTCACCTGGGAGCTGCACCGGGAGATGGGCGTCGGCGTCGACGTCTCGGCGGACCGGGCGGCGCCGGACGTCGAGGTCACCGTCACCCTGGCCGGGCTGGTGAAGGCGCCCTGCCGGGTGGTGTGGACGACGGAGGAGCACCGCACGGCCGGCTGGGCCTACGGCACGCTGGCCGGCCACCCGGAGAGCGGCGAGGAGGCGTTCGTCGTGCACCGTACGGGCGACGGGACGGTGTGGCTGACGGTCTCGGCGTTCAGCAGGCCGGCCCGCTGGTACGCCCGGGCCGGCGGCCCCGCCACCCGCTCCCTCCAGCACGCCTACGCCCGCCGCGCCGGCAAGACCCTCCGCCGGCTGGCGACACGGGGAGTGGAGGACGCCTGAGCCGCCTGCGGGCCGTCGCGTCCCCGCCGGCACGGACGGGCGCGGGCGGCACCCCCGCCGGGCCGCACCGCCCGCGCCCGCCCCGGCCGACGGCCACGTCACCTCATCAATAACCCCGCCGCCCCGGCCACGTCCTCCGACGGCACGGCCACCAGTCCCAGCTCCGCCCCGGACGCCAGCAGCCGGTGACTCGGCAGCACCCGCACCGTGTACCCGAACGGCCCCGTACGGTCCAACGCCAACGGCCCCTCGTACACCCACTCGTCCCCCGGCGCGGGCGCCCCCACCGGCTTCAACGGCACGGCGGCCGCCTCCGTGATGCGGTCCTCCTCGTCCACCCGCCCGGACACCGCCTGCACCTCGACGTCCTCCGGCCGCAGACTGCCGAGCCCCACCCGCACCCGCAGGGTGAGCGTGCTGCCCAGCTCCGCGGTGGCCGAGGCCACGGACGCCTCGACGTGGTCGACGGTCACCCCGTGCCACGCCCCCCGCACCGTCTCCTTCCACTCGGCCAGCTCTCGCGCGGCAGCGGCGTTCATCGCCCGGTGCGCGTGCGCGGCCGGCGTGTACAGCCGCTCCACGTACTCCCGCACCATGCGCCCGGCCAGCACCTTCGGCCCGAGCAGGCTCAGCGTCCGCCGCACCATCTCGATCCAGCGGTCCGGCAGCCCGCTGCGCCCGCGCTCGTAGAAGGTGCGGGTCACCCGCTGCTCCAGCAGGTCGTACAGCGCCGCGGCCTCTATGTCGTCACGCCGGTCGGCGTCGTCCCCCACTGCCGAAAGCGTGGGGGTGCCCCCACCGGCGCCGTCCGCCGTGGGGATCGCCCAGCCGAAGTCGGGCTGGAACCACTCGTCCCACCAGCCGTCCAGCACGGACAGGTTGAGCCCGCCGTTGAGCGCGGCCTTCATCCCGCTGGTGCCGCACGCCTCCAGCGGGCGCAGCGGGTTGTTCAGCCAGATGTCGCAGCCGGGGTACAGCTTCTGCGCCATGGCCATGCCGTAGTCGGGCAGGAAGACGATCCGGTGCCGCACGCGCGGGTCGTCGGCGAACCGCACCAGCTCCTGGATGAGCCGCTTGCCGCCGTCGTCCGCCGGGTGCGCCTTGCCCGCGACCACGATCTGCACCGGCCGCTCGGGGTGCAGCAGCAGGTCCGTCAGCCGGTCCCGGTCCCGCAGCATCAGCGTCAGCCGCTTGTACGACGGGACACGCCGGGCGAAGCCGATGGTGAGCACGTCCGGGTCCAGCACGCCGTCGATCCAGCCCAGTTCGGCGGTCCCGGCGCCGCGCTGCCGCCAGGAGGCGCGCAGCCGTTCCCGCACCTCCAGCACGAGCAGTTCGCGCAGCGACCGGCGCAGGTCCCAGATGTCCTGGTCGGGGATGTCGGCGACGGAGTCCCAGCGGTCGGAGTCGCCGATGCTGAGCGCCTCCTCCGCGCGCCGGGTGCCGATCTGCCGGGCGCCGAGCCGGTACACCTCGGGGGCGACCCAGGTGGGCGCGTGCACCCCGTTGGTGACGGAGGTGATGGGCACCTCCTCGGGGTCGAACCCGGGCCACAGTCCGGCGAACATCTCCCGGCTGACCTGGCCGTGCAGCAGGGACACGCCGTTGGCCCGCTGGGCGAGGCGCAGGCCCATCACGGCCATGTTGAACAGGTTGGGCTCGCCGCCGGGATGGGTCTCCATGCCGAGCCGCAGGATGCGGTCGGTCTCCAGGTGCGGCAGTTCCGCGTGCGGGCCGAAGTGCCGGGCGACCAGTTCGCGGTCGAAGCGGTCGATGCCGGCCGGGACGGGCGTGTGCGTGGTGAACACGGTCCCGGCGCGGACCGCCTCCAGGGCCGCGTCGAAGTCGAGCCCCTCGGCGCGCAGTTCCGCCATCCGCTCCAGGCCGAGGAACCCGGCGTGCCCCTCGTTGGTGTGGAACACCTCGGGCGCCGGGTGCCCGGTGAGCCCGCAGTACGCGCGGACCGCGCGGACGCCTCCTATGCCGAGCAGCATCTCCTGGAGCAGCCGGTGCTCGCTGCCGCCGCCGTAGAGCCGGTCGGTCACCCCGCGCTCGCCGATGTCGTTCTCCTCGACGTCGGAGTCGAGCAGGAGCAGCGGGATCCTGCCCACCTGGGCGACCCAGATGCGGGCCCGCAGGGAGCGCTCGCCGGGCAGGGCGAGGGTGATCTGGGCGGGCGTGCCGTCGGCCTCCTTGAGCTGGTCCAGGGGCAGCTCGTGCGGGTCGAGGACGGGGTAGTGCTCCTGCTGCCAGCCGTCCCGGGACAGGGACTGGCGGAAGTAGCCGTGCCGGTAGAGCAGGCCGACGCCGATCAGGGGGGCGCCGAGGTCGCTGGCGGCCTTGAGGTGGTCGCCGGCGAGGATGCCGAGCCCGCCGGAGTACTGCGGCAGGGCGGCGGTGATGCCGAACTCGGGGGAGAAGTAGGCGACGGCCGCGGGCAGCCGGCCGCTCTGCCGCTGGTACCAGCGGTCGCCGGTCATGTAGGTGTGCAGGTCGTCCGCGACCGCGGCGAGGCGGTCGAGGAAGTCGCCGTCGCCGGCCAGTTCGGTGAGCCGCTCGGCCGGCACGCTGCCCAGCAGGCGCACGGGGTCGCCGCCGGCCGCGGCCCAGCGTTCGGGGTCGACGGAACGGAAGAGGTCACGGGTTCCGGCGTGCCAGGACCAGCGCAGATTGCGGGCCAGATCGCTCAGCGGCCGGAGCGGTCCGGGGAGGACGGGTCGGACGGTGAATCGACGGATAGCCTTCACAAGCCACCTCGGCGCGTTCGTGAGAGACGCGGTGTGCGTCCGGGTATCGCAGCCGACAGTACCGGCGCGGACACCGTCCGCGGAGGAAGCCGGGGGATACGGGTACCTCCCTGGCCGTGTCCAAACGATTCACCGCACAGCGGACATGGCCGGTTCCGCACGCATGTGCGGTCCTGTCGTGCTTCCCTCCGCGCGTCGCGCCGCCGCTCCGGCCCGCGTGTCCGGCCGTGCGGACCGGGCCGGTCGCCGGGCGGGGCAAGAAACCGGCCGTTTCCGCCGCCCGCCGGGCCGGCACCCTGGTCACCTCCGGGATCCACGTCCCTCGCACCCCCTTCCGCCTCGCCCACCCCAGCGGTCACGCGCCACCGTCCGCGTGCGCCGCGGACATGTCGCCGCGCTCCGGGCCGACGACGGCGGGGGCGGACACGGAAGCCGCTGGTCACCGGGGGTGTCGGACGCCGTACCCCCGGCACGCGCACACCGTCCGCTCCGGGGCCCGCGCGCCGGGGTGTCGCGTCCGCTCCAAGGCGCCCGCCACCCCTGCCGGCCGGTGGGAACGAACCCACCACGGGCGCGCTCCGGACCGGCCGGGCGCCCGGCGGCCCCGGCCGGTCTTGTGTGCCGACATACGCGTGAGTAGTTAACAAAGGGCCGGATTGCCCACCCGGACAGTGTGGGAAGGCTCCTGCGGGTACACCCCACAAAGACCCCGCAGGACCCACCTCCCCACAGTCTTCCGCCCACCCTCGTTGACGCGGACAGGAGCGGTCATGCCCGCCACGCACCACTCGTCATCCCCCTCACCGTCCGGCACGCCGGTCCGCCCGGCCGAGTCCGGCCCTCCCCCGTCCGCCGCGGCCCCGCGGCCCGCCACCGGGAGTCCCGCGCCTCCCGCACCTCCCGAGACCTCCGTCGGCCGCATCCCGGTGCTGGACGTCCGGCCGCTGGTGCGGCAGGGGCGCCGGCCCGCGAAGGCCGTGGTGGGCGAGTCGTTCGAGGTGACGGCGACCGTGTTCCGCGAGGGGCACGACGCGGTCGCGGCCAACGTGGTGCTGAAGGACCCGCAAGGGCGCCCCGGCCCCTTCACGCCGATGCGGGAGCTGGCGCCCGGCACGGACCGGTGGGGGGCGACCGTCACCCCGACCGGGACGGGACTGTGGACCTACGCCGTGGAGGCGTGGGGCGACCCGGTCACCACCTGGCGGCACCACGCGCAGATCAAGGTCCCGGCGGGCATCGACACCGAGGTGGTGCTGGAGGAAGGGGCCCGGCTGCACGAGCGGGCGGCGGAGCGGGTCCCCGGGCCCGAGGACCGGGAGGTGCTGCGCACGGCCGTGGAGGCCCTGCGCGACACGGAGCGTCCGGCGGCGGCCCGCCTGGCGGCGGCGTTGACGCCGGAGGTGGACGCGGTGCTGGCCCGGCATCCGCTGCGGGAGCTGGTCACCAGCAGCGACCCGATGCCGCTGCT